>CALUZQ010000016.1 GCA_944325225.1 uncultured Elusimicrobiales bacterium | reverse complement strand
CGCCCCTCCCCACTCTATGCCCGTTAACACGACTCGTTTAAGCCACACTGTTCGTGCAAGGTTGCACTCTTGCAAAACAACCAACGAGCCGCCCCACCCCACTCTATGCCCGTTAGCACGACTCGTTTAAGCCACACTGTTCGTGCAAGGTTGCACTCTTGCAAAACAACCAGCGAGCCGCCCACCACACTCTATGCCCGTTAACACGACTCGTTTAAGCCACACTGTTCGTGCAAGGTTGCACTCCTACGAAACAACCAGCGATCCGCACCACGCTAGACCCATTAACGCGACTAGTTAAGCCACCCTGTTTCCACACGACCGTACTCAGCCGCCACAACCCTTGACGCCGGGTGCCTTGCGATGCCTGGCTTTCTATACCGGTTAATACCCTACCTCAAATAACCTCGTCTAGCTATACACAAAAAAGCCGCCTGGAACCAGGCGGCTTGTGGGAGTAAACTTTTCTTATCGGGCGGCGTCCACCGGCAACTGTTCACTGCGGATTTGATTAAATAAGTTGCTCTGCGTAGCCCGCTGGAGGAAAGATTCCCATTCCTGGGGAGTCAGCTCAAAGTCGTCCATCACAATGTATGAAATTTCTTTGGCAGTATCTTTGCCCAGCGCATTCTTTTTAGCGTATTCATTTTCCAGCTCTACATAGCGGCTGGCAACGGCATAATCAATATCTTCCTGGCTGTAAGTCGGAATTTCCGGTTCGCTCATCGTATTGGTATCAAAAACGCCCTCCTGCGGCTGAGCAAACTGTTGAAGCGGCTGATCGCCGGCAGGCGTGAACATCTCGCTATGACCGCCCAAGTGATCCTCCACCGTTGGGGCTACTTCCATAGAATTAGTTACGCGGCCCAGCATCAGATTGGAACAAGCCGACGGATTAACAATAAAATAAATACTTAAAATAATAAAAACTAAAATAGCAGCTTTGATAATAATTTTAAGCACGGGAAACCTCCTACTATCCTATAGCATACTATATTTTCCGCTTTTATTGAGCATTTTTCGGCTGGGACTGCGGCGGCTGAGCCATACCGGCGGCTGCCCCCTGCAGCTGTTTAATGCTTTCTACAAACTGAGGATTGGTAAAAATCTGTTCCACCGTTTTAGCAAATTCCGGGTTTTGCATACTTTCCTGCACAACTTTGCCTACCTGCGGATTCTCTTGTAAAATTTTAATTAATTCCGCACCGCCCAAAGCACCTAAATTTTCCACTTTTCCCTGGGTGGCTTCGGACAAATTTTCATTAAACTTTTTCATTTGCGGATCTTCTTGGTAATCTGCCAAAATGGATTCTATCGTTTCCTGGGCTTGTTGTTGTTGCTTGTCGCCAGCCAATGGAACCGTTTCTAAAAAAATAGCCGTTTGTGCCGGATCAAATGCCACCGGACGCGATACCGGCTCCGGCATAGGAGCTGCCAACGAAACCGGCACGGACTGAAAGGTAAATGCATTGCCGTCGGTCGCCTCCAGAGCGGCTTTTTCAGCGGCTTTCCGTTCATACCACTGATATCCGCGGGCCGCGCCCATATAGATAAGCGCGGCCAGCATAACGGCTATTAAAAAATAACTTTTTTTAGACATTATTTCTCTTGCGTCAGCATTTCAATATCAAATACCAATACCGAATTGGCTGGAATCTGCCCCACCGGACGGTTCCCGTAAGCCGTATCGGCCGGGCAGACCACTTTAGCCCGGGACCCGGGCTTCATTTGCTGCAGGGCCTTGGTCCAGCAGGGAATCACATCCGTCAGCCGGGTTTCAAACGCTTCTTCGCGGTCGCGGGAACTGTCAAATTTAGTACCGTCAATCAGCGTGCCGGTATAATGCACCTTTACGGTGGCATCGGCCTTGGGCGCCTTGCCTTTGCCCGCACGGGAAAGTTTGATCATTGCGCCATTATCCAAAGTTTTAACGCCTTTTTCTTTTTTAAAATTTTCCAGGTATTCTTTTTGGGCAGCTTCGCGTTTGGCAGTAATCAAGGCGGCATCGTCTTTGTATTTTTGAATGATGGCCGGTTTATATTTATCCAAATCGGTCTGCGATTTTTTATTCAGTAAACTGTCGCGCATGCCTTGGGAAAGGGCTTTATAATCGTCCTCATTATCCAAAATCAACTGGCGTTTTAAATTATCGCCCAACAAAAAACCCAACGAGTACAGCATTTTGTTGCGTTCGGCAATATCCTGCACGGCGGCGGCTTGCTCTGAAGCGGCATCCGCCGGCTGGGCGGCCTCTTGGGCGAAAGACAACACCGGTGCGGCCAACAAGGCCAAAATCATAATTTTTTTCATAAGTTCTCCTATCTCGTTTTTAAATAAGCTTCCAAACGGCTGGAAATCTGCGCCGAGGCCTGTTCTCCCACGCTTTGCATACTTTTACGCAGGGAATCTTCCATGCGGGAAGTGCCGGCGCGCTCGTGCACATTAAAGCGCGAGAAAGTAACCCCGCGCGAGGCGTCCACCAAGCTGACCGAAGCCCCGCTGGAACACCACACCAACCCCTGTACGCTTTGGGAATCGTAAGCATCTACATCGGTAGTAATTTTGACCAGCAGTACTTTTTCCGGATCGGACGCATCTACCACCCCCAACCCGATTTTATTGAGGGCGTCAATCACATAAGTAACCATAACCTCGCTCTGCACGCCCTCCACTTCCACCCCTACCAATACAGCCGCCATTTTTTCGCGCAGAATATCTTTATAGGGCTTGAATTGGTCGGGCCGGTAACTTTGGCGGGAAGCATCCAAAAATTGATACATTTCATCCAGCGCGGCGCGTCGGGCGACAACGGGCTCCATTTTAAAAGCCACGGTTAAATCCGCCAGCGGATCGGCCGGCGAAGCAAATTGAGCGGCTAGACCGGCCAGTTTGGCGTCCTCCTGATCCAGCAACGGTTCCAACACTTTGCGCGCCTTGGCGCGGGGCAGTACGGCCAGGGCATAAAAATGTTTGCCGGAAAAATCGGCGTCCCGCCAGACTTTTTCCACCTCGGCATTGGCCATCAAATCGGTTACTACGCCTTGGTTGGCGGCGGCCGGTGCCTGCTGCACCATTTCGCGGCGCATATTTTCCAAGGCATTGGCGCTAGCCCCCTCTTTCGTCATTCCTTCGCCCGCCACTACATAATATTTCTGGGCATTATAACTGCCCATTTGGTAATTGACGGTATTTTTATTCATAGCCGTACACGCGCACAACAAAAACGCGGCGGCGCCTGCAATCAGTTTTTTCATAAGTTCCTCAGTAAGCCGTGCGGTAATGCAAAAATACCCGTTCTCCGGGTTTCACCCGCACTTGCTCAAAAATATATTCTCCTATTATATTACCATATCCATCGCGAAACAGAAGTTTTATATCCTGTGTCCCCGGTGTTAGAAAAATCCGCGCCATTCTTACCTCCGCCGGCAGCGTGAACCATTGGCGGGTGTCGGCCGTTTCGGTAGCGGCCCCCCATATGCTGACGAACATCTGCGCCAGCTCCCCGGCCCAATCGTCGTTACCGGCGGAACTGGCGGCATGGCGCGCCTGTACGGCAGCCACCCGCTTGACTACGGCCCGGGTGGCCGTGCGGAAAAGAATGCCGGGCATTTTTTCCTCCAAATCCAATTTGGCGGCGGCGGAAAAATCGGCCACTTTTTGGGTAGCATATTCTACCCGCCCAACAGCTACCGCAGAAAACGCCACCCGAGAGGGCAAATCCACCCATTCCGGATACGATAAAGTAACGGCGGACCCCAACATCCCGGCAGTCAGCGCATTTTGCACTTCCGGTGCAACGCCCTGCTGAGTTTCCTGCGGGTCCGACGCCAGTGCTAGCGCCCGGTCCCAGGCGACCTGCAGGGTCTTAGTCCGCTTTAGCGGCATAAGTCCGTTATAATGAAAAATCAGCACTTCGCCCAACTCATTGGCATTAGCCGGCACGGAGAAATTGGGCGCAGTTAAGTGTAATTGGCCGCCCAGCCGCTCGTAAGCGTTTAGGGCGTTTTCCCGTGCGATGCGGGCATCCGAACGCTGGCCGACGGATTCAAATACCAAACTGGCAAAGTATTGCACAAAGGGGTCATCGTTAAAGCCGTCTTTTTTATCGGCGCGCAAATGGTCCAAAAAGAAAACGGCCTTGCGGGCTTCCACGGCGGCGGCGGACAGATCGCCCCGCTGTAAAAAATTTTGGGCGCGGTAATAATAAGTGAGGGCTTGCTCGTAAGGAGCGGCGTAGTAGGGGGCGGTTAAATCGTTAATCATCAAACGGCCGATAGATCCGGAAACACTTTTGGCGTAGTGAGCGTCTATTTCGGCCTGGGCGGCGGCGAACATCTCGTCGCTGGCGGCGGGATCTTGGGCATCGTGCAGCAGGGTTCCGCGGTCCAGATAAAAAAGAACAGCGTCTTTGTTTTTATAGAGCTTTTTCTTTTTTTCCGCCACTTGCTGGCTGGCCTGCTGGAATTTGCCAGCCGCCGTTAAACGGTTTACTTCCGCCTTATAACGCACAGAAGGCGCCGCACACGCGGAGCAAACCAACGCCATCCCCAACAAGCATATGCGCGCCTTCTTCATAAAATCCTACCAGGTTACTTTACTGCGCTTTACATATTTTTTGATTTGTTTCTGTCCGTTCCAAACGATTTGATTCGTTTCAATATCAATCAGCTTCAAATTGACCTGGTAAAAAACCACGGCCTTGCTGCCGGCCTGATCCACCACCGAATTAAGCACGCCGCTTAGCATATAATCAGCGCCGATTTCCTGGCCGAAGGCCTTGCGGGTGGCTTCGGAGGCAAATTCGTCCTGCTCCAGCCGCTCAGTGCGGATTTCGCCGCGCTCTTGGGCGGAAGCGACAAAATCCACCTTCGCCGAATTGATAAGCGCCCGCTGCATGGCTTCAATAAACACGCCGGTATTGATATGCTCCATGGTATTGTTGGTAACCGTGCCAACAATTACCGTCGGTTCTTTTCCGTTGCGGGTTAAGAAGCGGTTATACCAACCGCCTTGCAGGCAGTCGGTAATCATTTCCTGGGCGACCATTTGCGCATCGGTGTCGTTCCAGCCGCCGGAAACATCTTTTACCAAATTCGTTTCCACGCGTTTTACGCTGGGAGCGCAGGCAAACATCAGCGGAAAGGCCAATAATGCTATTAATAATTTTTTCATATTTTCTCCGTTATTTTTCTACCGCCGCGGATAAATCCACCCGGCTGCAAATATGACTGCCAGCCACCGAACTATCCTCGTGCGAGCAATCTACCGATCCTTCGGCGATATTTAAATCAAACCATTTGGGCAGCCCTTTATGCTGTATGCGCAGCACATGGTTTTCTTCCAACCGGTACACATAATGCGAGCAGACCATTTCAATTTTACCGTCCGCCCGTTGCACCGGGCAGGGAAGATTCAAATCCAGTTTGGCGAAATCCGGCGTATAAGCGCCGTACTGGTTCTTATAAGTGGCTTCGGCAAAAGCCAATGCTTTGCCTAAATCCAGCGCCTGTTGGGCGATGCCAATCATTTGATGTTTCTTATACTGAGGCCAGCCCAAAGCTATTCCAAAACCTACTATAACTACTAAAACCAAGACAATCGTGTGAATAGAACCGCGTTGTCCAAAAAGCATAGTTTCTCCTTTATTCTGAATTTTTTATATTGTAGCAAAAACCAGTTAATGATATGGCAATATATTGGGGTGTATGCCTTTGACTTTCGTAATATACAAAAATTTACCGGTGCGGTACCCTTTTTCCAGCGCGGGAGCCAACACCACCAGCGTAACCGCCAGAATAATCAACGCCACACCCCACGCCGTAGAGCGGGTAAACGGTTCGCCAAACACCCACACGCCTACCGTCATAGCCGTTAGGGGTTCCATCGCCCCCAAAACCGAGGAAAAAGTGGAGCCGATTTCCTTAATCGCCCATACCAGCGTTAAGTTGGATAATACCGTTGGAATGAGCGCCAACAGCGTCAAATTGATATCGCATTTCCAGTCCGGCACCGTTTGCAGCGCCCCTAAAAAATAAGCACCCGCCAATAAAAATAAAGCGGTAAACAAAAAAACATAAAAAGTCAACTTGCCAGAAGGCATATCCCGCACGGAAGATTTATTTACCGCAATAATATAGATCCCGTAAGACAGCCCGGATAACACCGCCAACAAAATTCCCGTAAAACTAACGCCGCCGGCTTCTCCGTTCCAGGATAGCAGCGCCACCCCTGCCACCGCCAGCCCGATGGCCAGCACCGTCCAGAAGGAGTTTTTTTCTTTAAACACATAAATCATAATCAAGGCCACAAATACGGGATAGAGGAACATCATCGTCGTAGCAATTCCGCTGGCCAGGTATTGATAAGACCAAAACAAAAACACCGCCGACCCGATATACAATACGCTCAGCCCGGCTAATACCGCCAGTTCCGCCCGAGTAACGCACAAAGAGCGCCGGGCTAAAAAGCCGCCGGCGCCCATGATCAACACGGCTATAAAAAACCGATAAAATAAAATGGAAGGCGTGTTCATTCCCGCCCGCAGCAGCGGCAGGGTAAATAACGGTATCAGCCCGAAAGTGGCCGAAGTAATAAGGGCATATATAAAACCTTTCCAATTCAGCATATATTCTATTGTAGCTAAATTAGAAACCAAACGCTGTGCGTTGTCATTATGGATTTAATACACTTATTACCTCTTTGCACTGCCAACTCCCATTGGTACATCTTGTCGTTCCCGCTTGAGCAGCCGCGTCCGCACTGCTTTGATGCAAAAACATCATATCATACCGCATAGTTTCCTTTCGGTTGCCTGTTTCAGGATCCGTACATCCAATATCCCCTAAACCAGGGCACCACTGCACAGAAACCGCATAACCGCCATAACGACCTGTTACCGTAAAATTATTTTTACACCACCAACCACTTTTGGCGCTATTCATAGTACAATCCGGGAAGGAAAGGTCTAAATCCTCCATATTGCTGGCATATCGTCCATTTGCCAGCCAAAATAATTCATGGGCGGAACGAACCTTGGTAGCCATTTGGATAGAAATCATCAGCTGGCTTTTTTCCACCGCCCGTTGATATTTGGGAACCGCAACCGCCGCCAAAATACCAATGATTAAAACGACCACTAACAGCTCTATTAGTGTAAATCCGGCGTTTTTTTCGCCGGGGAATGTTTTTTGATAGATTTTGTTCATATGCAAAATTTATCAAAAAAAAAAAACGAGTCAAGCCCAGGAGCGGGGCTTCCCACTCAATACCCGTTAGCACGACTCGGTTAAGCCACACTGTTAGCGAAATGTTGGACTCTTACAAAACAACCAGCGAGCCGCCCCTCCCCCACGCTAGCCCCGTTAGCGCAATTCGGTTGAGCTGCCCTGTTTTAGAAATGCCGTACTCTGCCACAACGGCCCCTTGCCGCAGTGACTGCGTTCTTTTCCCCTCGGGAGAAGTATCCCCCCAGTCGAAACTCTTATTTGTGCTCATAATTGCCACACGAAACAATATCCCCTTTAACGCAATATTTGAATATAACGAAAAGCCCTGCCGTAAGGCAGGGCTTTTCTACTTTAATAATCAGAGATTATTTTGCGCCGTCCATAATCGCACATGTCCCCCCCGTTTTAGAAGCGCCGCCGCAAACGCTGGCACACAGCTTAGGTCCTAACTTGTAAGGCCCCCCATATGAACAATAGAAACCACCGCTTAGATACGGAGGAGAACTAGGAGAAGACTTAGGAAGGCGCCTCAATATCCAGTCTCCCCACCCTGATCCGACTTTAGGGCGGGCTTCCAAAATAAAAGCTCCACCAGCTCCGGTGGGATAGTACCAAGAATAATTGATTTTGGACTTTGAATCGTATTTGGGAAGTCCGGCCAATTCCCGTACTGAAAAAGATCGCATAGCCGATTCTCCATTTGCCATAAAAACCACATCCGCCTCTTGGGCCGCGCGGTTCAAAATAATCATGGCTTCGGTCATGCGGGCTTTTTCCACCGCCAACTCGTATTGCGGCAATGCTACGGCCGCCAAAATACCAATAATTAAAACGACCACTAACAGCTCTATTAGCGTAAATCCGGCATTTTTATCACCGGGGAATGATTTTTGATAGATTTTGTTCATACGCAAAATTTATCAAAAAAAAAAAATAAGTCAAGGGCCTTCCAGCCGGGGGGATTCCGGCTCGGACAGGGTTTGGCAAATTACGGTGCTGACGCATTAGGAAAACAACAAGTTGGGGATATTCCTGTAAAAGAGAGCAGGTACTCCCCACTCTTTGCCCGTTAATACGATTAGTTTGGGCACACTGTTGCCACACAACCGCGCTTACCCGGTTTATGTACTTTTTTGGCCACAAAACCCCTTCCAGGGGGCGGATATCCGTTGCCCGTTAATGCGATTTCTTTAAGCCACACTGTTGCCATACAACCGCGCTTACCCGGTTTATGTACTTTTTTGGCCACAAAAAAGTACCAAAAATGGGGGCCCAGCAACCCATAAAATACACCTTTCGGACGGGTATTTTATAACTCGCGCCCTAGGCGCTCAAACAATAAAATACCTGTTCGTCCGAAAGCGTATTTTATAGACGGGTTAAAAGGCCCATGAACAACCATAAAAGGAAAAGCTGTTTTCCGCTTTGTTGTTGTAGTTGTAAAGCAGTGATACTAAGGAGAGTCGTTTCCGCTTTGCTGTTGCTGTGGTTGTGGCTGTTGAACCGCCCCTTTGTCCTGTTTATAAAAAGCGGTTTTGGCGGATCAGAAATTTTATTGTTTGAGCGTAGCGAGTTATAAAATTTCCCGCCACAACCTGCTTTTTATAGGACCCCGGGGCGGGGCCAAAGCTTGGCCGCCCCTACTCCAGACCCGTTAATACGATTATTTAAGCCACACTATTCCCGCAAGATTGCTCTCTTTTTATGCTTTTCCCCGTCGGAAAAAGTACACCCCGAGCCGGGGGCTTCCAGCCGGGGAGCTTCGGAATAAAAAACAGGGCGGAGAATTCTCCGCCCTGTTATCTAAAGTTCAGCCCAATTACTTTTGCTGTCCGGTACGGTCCTTGCGGTCGTAATAATGCGTATGCAGCAGTTTGTGCGCCAACGGACCGCCCACTTTATCCAAAATGCGGCCGTACAACGCCAATACACCGCTGTTATCCTGCGATTTATACGCCAGTTCCGTATCTTCCTGATACAGCCCTGCCGCGCGTTTCTGGCGCGGGGCCCAGCCGTCAAATTGGGGCTGCCCGGCGCCCGCCACACAACCGCCCTGGCAGGACATCACTTCAATAAAATCGTAGTGATCTTTACCGGCTTTAATATCGTCTAACAATTTGCGCGCATTTTTAAGCCCGCTGACAACAGCCGTGCGAATTTTAATATCGCCGATTTCCACGGTTTTTTCTTTGAATACAGTACCTTCCCGCAAACTGGAAAACTTTACACTGCGCGCATTGGCCGGGTCCAGCTCGGCCAGCGCATAGCGCAGCGCCGCTTCCATCACGCCGCCGGAAGCCCCAAAAATTACACCGGCCCCCGTTTTGGTGCCAAACGGCATATCAAACCATTCGTTTTCCAGGTTTACAAAATCAATACCAGCTTCTTTAATCATACGGGCCAACCCCACCGTCGTTACCACATAGTCGGTATCGGGGTTATCGTTGACATAAAATTCATCGCGCTTGGCTTCGGACTTTTTGGCCGAACACGGCATCACAGCAACCACTACCAAATCTTCGCGTTTGCCGCCTTTATCTTCGTAATCGGCTTTCAAGATGGGCCCCATCATCTGCATCGGCGAACGCGCCGTAGATAAATTGGGAATAAACTCCGGAGCGAACTTCTCCACATAATTGACCCACGCCGGGCAGCAGCTGGTAAATTGCGGCAAATTGGTGCCTTTTTTGAAGCGTTCCAAAAACTCGGTGGCTTCTTCCACAATCGTCAAATCCGCCGCAAAAGCCGTATCATACACATAATCAAACCCCAGCATACGCAAGGCCGTGGCAATTTTCCCATCTACATTTTGGCCTTGCGGCAAGCCGAATATTTCGCCCAGCCCTACCCGCACCGCGGGCGCAATATGCACGGCTACTTTCTTTTTAGGGTCATTAATCGCTTTAAAAACTTCTTCAATTTCCGACGAGTTCGGCATCAAAGCCCCCGTCGGGCATACGCGCGCGCACTGCCCGCAGGATACGCATTCGTGGCTTTGCCCCAGCTCTTTATTAAACGCCGTGGCAATTTTAGAGCGGAACCCGCGGAACGCGAAATCAATCGCGCCAATGCCTTGCACTTCGTTGCAAATGCGTACACAGTTGCCGCACAAAATACATTTGCTGTGATCGCGAACCAAAGCCGGCGAAGTAGCGTCTTTATGACTGTCTAACTTTTTGGATTTAAAGCGGATTTCCGTTACATCCATATCTTTGGCCAATTTCTGCAGTTTGCAGTTGTTGGATTTGCTGCACAGCGTGCAGTCGTGATTGCCCGAAGAAAGCAACAATTCCAAATTGATGCGGCGCAAATGGCGGATTTCGTCGCTGTTGACGCGCACCTTCATACCGTCTTTAGGCGCCACCGTACACGAAGCCACAATGCCCATTCCTTCCACTTCCACCAGGCACAGCCGGCACGCGCCGTAGGCGGCCAGTTCCGGGTGGTAGCAGAATGTCATAATGTTGAAATTGGCCTTGCGGATTAATTCCAACAGGTTTTTTTCGCCTTCAATTGGCACTCTTTTTCCTTCAATGGTTACAAATTGTTCTTTTTCCATAATTACGCTCCCGTTACCACGGCACCAAATTTGCAGGTGCTCTTGCAGCCGCCGCATTTGATACATTTTTTGGGGTCAATCTGATGCGGTTTGCCCACTTCGCCGCTGATGGCGGAAACGGGGCAGGCGCGTTTGCACATACCGCAGCCCTTGCATTTGCTGGGTACAATTTCAAAACGGGCAAGCGCTTTGCAGACGCCGGCCGGGCAGCATTTGTCCACCACATGGGCCAGGTATTCTTCCCGGAAATGTTTTAAAGTGGATAATACCGGGTTGGGAGCGGTTTTTCCCAAAGCGCAGAGCGACGCTTTCTGCACCGCTTTGGCTAAATCTTCCAGATTTTCCAGCGTTTTAAGCGTAGCGCGGCCTTCCACAATATCGTTTAACATGGAAAGCATCTGCTCGGTTCCTTCGCGGCACGGCACGCACTTGCCGCACGATTCCCGCTGGGTAAATTCCAGGAAGAAACGCGCCACATTGACCATACAGGTCTTGTTGTTCATGACCACAAGCCCGCCGGATCCCACCATGGCGCCCGCGGATTTGAGCGAATCAAAATCAAGCGGCAAATCCAAATGCTCGCGCGTTAAACAGCCGCCCGAAGGACCGCCGATTTGGGCCGCTTTGAAAGCCGATTTATTGACGGTGCCGTCATCGTTGGTCGTGCCGCCGGCCACTTCATCAATGACCTGGCGCAGGGTGGTGCCCATGGGCACTTCCACCAAACCGGTATTGGCAATATGCCCCGTTACGGCAAAAGTTTTGGTGCCCGGGCTGCCCAGCGTGCCGATTTTGCGAAATTCCTCGGCGCCCATTTCCATAATCTTAGCCACCGTGGCCAGCGTTTCCACATTGTTGATAACCGTCGGTTTGCCAAACAAACCGCACTGGCTGGGAAACGGCGGTTTGATTTTGGGCATACCGCGCTTGCCTTCCACCGAAGCAATTAGCGCGGTTTCTTCGCCGCAGACAAACGCCCCGGCGCCTTCCATAACATTAATTTTAAAATTTTTGCCGGAACCAAAAATATTCTCGCCCAAAATCCCCAGTTCCTCGGCCTGTTTAATAGCCGTCCGCACGCGCTGAATCGCCAGCGGATATTCCATACGCACATAAATATATCCTTCGTCTGCACCAATGGCACGCGCCGCAATCATCATGCCTTCCAAAACAGCGTTGGGATTGCCTTCCATCACGCTGCGGTCCATAAAAGCGCCCGGGTCGCCTTCGTCGGCGTTGCAGATAACATATTTTTTGGGGCCCGGTTCCACGCGGGTTAAATCCCACTTTTTGCCGGTCGGAAATCCGCCGCCGCCGCGCCCGCGCAGGCCTGAGGTAATCATTTCTTTACAGACTTCTTCGTCCGTCATCTCCGTATAAGCGCGTTTGGCTTGGGCATAACCGCCGTGGGCAATATATTCGTTGATATCTTCGGGATTGATGCGCCCGCAGTCGTGCAGCAAAATGCGTTCCTGCTTGGCGTAAAAAGGGATTTCTTCCACCGTTTTGGCTTTTTGATTATTAACCGGATTATGATAGAGCAGCCGGTCAATCACTTCGCCTTTCATTAAAGTTTTTTCTACGATTTCGGGCACATCTTCAGGTTTTACCTTGGTATAGAAAATGTCCCCCACGCTCACCAGCGGCCCCATTGCACAGAAACCGCGGCAGCCGGATAAGCTTAAATAGTTTTCGTGGCAGTCTTTGGTAATTTGCAGGCAAAACCCGATTTTGCGTTTTTCCATTTCCTGCTGGAAGGCCTCATACACTTTTAACGAACCGCCGGCAATACAGCCCGTACCGCCGCAAATCACTACACGGCCGGTAATTTTTTTATAGGCGTCTTTATAATCTTTGGCGATTTTTTCAATATTTTTAGTCGGCATTTTTGGCCTCCGAAGAGATCACTTTATCAATAATTTCTACGGCTTTGGCAGGCGTAATCTGCCCGTGCACTACATCGTCCATAACCATCACGGGCGCCAAGCCGCACGCCCCCAGGCAGGACACACATTCCAGGGTAAACAGTCCATCGTCGGTAGTTTCCTGACCTTCTTTGAGTTTGAGTTTATCTTTTACCGTATTAATTACAAAAGAGGAGCCCTTCACATGGCAGGCCGTACCGTTGCATACTTTAATAATATGCTTTCCTTTTGGGGTAATGGCAAAATGGGCGAAAAATGTTGCTACGCCAAATACTTTAGCCGGAGAAATTTCCAGCTCGTTGGCGATAAAACGCATAATATCTTCGGGAAGGTACTTATATTCGTCCTGCACTTGTTGAAGAATGGGAATTAATTTGGCACTGTCATACGCATGATCTTTCAGAATTTTTGCGGCGGGGGCAAATCGGTCTGTCATACACTCTCCTCTCTGAAGGATAATAAAGCGTCGGCACGCCGCCAAGGCGCACCGATACGGCAGATAACGCTTTTCCTTTGAAATACGGCAAGTTAGGAACTTCTTTCCCTATTATAACTTCCTCGGTTTTCCGTGTCAAACCCAATCTTTTTTGGAAATTGCCCCCGCACCTGTCGCCCGGGGCTGAAACCGGCGTTTTTAGTCAGAAAAATAGGATTACTATGAATCAGGCGCGGCTGTTTGGCCGCGCCTGCTGCGAAAACTAACGGGACCACCCGTGTAATGCTTTGTAATAATAGTAGTTTTTAATGTATCCCAACCAGCTGACGGAGCCGGACATTTCTTCAAACAAATCATCTCCGTAGATATATCCGTCAAAGCCCTGGTCAAACATTTTTTGGGCGTCTAATTTATCCAGCGTGTACATACTGCAGCCGATAATGGGCATATTCAACCCCATCTCACGCACTTGGTCGGTTAAGAAATATCCGCCGCCGCCGGGAACGGTTAAATCGGTAATAATCAAATCGTACATATGCCCGTTCTGCAAATCATTTAACAGATTACGCGTGTCTTTATAAGTCGTTACGCTCCAGCCCTCGCCCAAACGCCCCTGCTGATCCCAGGCGCGGTACATATCTAAAATATCTTCTTGATCATTGAGAACGGCTACCCGCAAATCGGGAGGAACCGTCCGCTCTGGCGCCGTTACGCCCGCGGGCAAATCGGCTTTATTGGGATACTTCAAAAAGAACTCGTTGCGGTCAAATACCCGCTTATCTGCACGGCCGCGTAACCGGATTCCGGGCATATAGAAAGGATTCACTTCCTGTAAAGCGGTATCTATCCAGACAGCCATTTTTTCCAAGGGTTGGTCCTTTGCAAAAACCACCCGGCGCAATTTTTCCACACGCCCTTGTAATCGCGATAAACTTAAAATTAAGCTGCGGCGTTCCTGCGGAAGAAGAGCCGTCCACTTATCGTTCGGCAAGGTTTTATAAAGGAGTTTGGTGGTAATCTCTTTATGAACGGGCGCGAAATCTTTCATCAAGTTGCGGTACTCGCTGACGGCCTGCTGTACCTGCTCAGTCGTAGGATGAATCAAATTAACCCGCAATTCGCGCAGCGGGGTGGGAGTAATGGGGGCAAAAAAGCTGCCGTTGCGAAAAGCATGATCGCGGCTTTCTTGCGGATGAACAAATCGTTTGAAAGATTTCTGCAAGGTACTGGCCGAAACGGAGCGTTTTAACGCAGCTCCGCTTTCATACCAACCGTCCATAGTGCCTAGAATGGACCGTTCGCCGGCCGTAGAGCCCAGGGCCCGCGTACCTGATTTGACAAGTTGCTTACCAACCTGCGCATAAGCAGCCGAACTTACGGCAAAGACAGTCAGAAAAACCAACCATTTCACAGCTAACCGATTCATAATACGCTCCCGTAAAATAGGATTCCTTCCTTTAAGTATAAGTATCTGCCGCCGCATGCACCAGGGTCTTTGGGCCCAAGGCATCTTGGGCCCGGACCCAGAAATTAGCGTTTCCAATGGTTTAAATTGCGGTAATAAAAGTAATTCTGGAGTTTTTTCATAATTTCCTGGGGCCAGCCGGATCCTTTTTCAAATCCGATAGGCATAGAAATCATACCGTCAAAACCGCGTTTAAACATCGCAAGCCCCAGCCCTTCTTCTTCTTCGTAAGAAGACAGGGCAATAATAATGCCGTTAAATTTTTGGGAACGCAAAGTATCCGTTAAATAATATCCGCCGCCACCGGGGACGAGAATGTCCGTTAAAATCAGATCAAACTTAGCCCCCGCATTGATATCCCGCAATAATTTTTCTGTATTTTCATAACTGGAAATACTCCAATCCGGGCAGAATATCGTTTTGTTTAGTTTCTGCATTTCTTTTAAAATAGATACGCGGTCATTAAGCACCGCCATTTTAAGCCCGCTTGGCAAACGACGCGCAATCTGAGCCGCACGCGCCGAGGGTGTCATAAAATTAAGAAATACAGAATCCTTATTGCCTTTGGGCGTATGCAGGAAAAACTCACTCATTACATAAGTCCGGTCTGACCGGAGCGACTGCCCCTGTGAAGACAGCATTCCGCGCAACATAGGATTTACTGTTTCTGCTGCATATACCATATATTCGCGTGCGGCCTTGTAGGCGGGATCCATAGGCGCAATGATATTTTTTAATTTCATCAGCTTGCTATTCATCAAACTGATTTTATCCATCAGCTGGGCTCTCTCAGCCGCGGATAATATCCGCCGTTCCGAGGGTTTGGCCTGGTAATAGAGCAAAATGTCCATTTCTTGTTTAAAACTTCTAAAATCGTCCATCACCCGTACATACAACAGAATGGCTTCGGTTTGTTGTTTATTGGAAGGATGATACAGCAAAATTGGCAATTTTGTGATATTCGTGGGAGAAACATTGTTGAAAATATAGCGGTCCAATTCAACATTCAATTTAGAGGGGGCCTTTTTCCCGCCCGGCAAAATTTTACCCTGCACTACGCGGGCATTTTTCAACACTTTAGACCCTGCATTTTTACCCAGCGCCTCTTTTACCACGCCTTTGCCGGTCAATTCTTTCATTAGATTTTTCTGGGCCGCGCATGGCAAGGCCAACAGCAGCACCGCAATTAAAAGATAATTTTTCATAAAACTCCTAACGCAGCCCAAACCGACCGCGCAATAATAAATTGTTCTATTTAGTAGATTAACAGACAGGAAGAGGAAAAACAAGGGTCCTAGGACCTAGCTCCGGCTAGGGCTGGTCCTATAAAACCACCGAAAGCATAATGAAGTAACCCAGCATTAAAGCCAGCCCGGTCGGGACGGCCACCGCCGCCCATTCCCGGCTTTTAATGCCCAGTTTCTCAGCCGCTACGATATTGGGCAGGTTCCCCTGCACCAACATACTGCCAAAAGCCGCCAGCCCAACCACCATATACACCAAATCCTTGGTGGAAATGGACGGCACAATCTCAATGGCAGCCAGCGTTGTATTATCAATAATTACCGAAACCGCATTGGCCAGAAATAAAACTTTTCCGTCCAAATGGGTAATGGTGCTCTGTGCCAGGGGCCGCAGCCCGGTGCTGATTAGATTCAGCGCCGCCACAAACATATAGATATGCAAAGTGCGGCGCAGCATGGAAGCATAGGTTTCTTTGTCTTCGCGGATATGCATCTGAAGCGTAGTCCCGGCATTGCGGGCGCAATACCCGGCCGCCGCCGAAAGAAGCACAATGGCCGGCGCTATCCACCAGAAAAAATGACGCAGCAGAAAAAAGAAATCCGCATGATGCGGCGCCCCCGCCAGTGCATTATTAATAATCAGCCCCAGCGGCTCCGCCAGCGGCGTAAGCACGGCGCCCAGCCCAATCGCATAACAGGCAAATACCGTAATCCGCACGGTAGCCGTGCGTTCCAGATTGACTACTTTTAATACTTCAGCCAGCACCAACGCCGATACCGTAACGCTCACCAGCGATGAGGTCATTCCCAACAAAAAAATCAACAAAGCAAAACTGTACCGCGGTTCCAACTTGCGGAAGAAAGCAAACAATACGCGAAAGATGTAGCGGGAATAATTGTTGAAAATCACGCTGACGACCAGTACAATAAACGCCACATTGACGGGATAATTCAGCGTTTCGTAAATAAATTCGGTGCTCCAACTGCCGCTGATGGTAACCGCCATCGCGCCCACTGCCAGCAAAAAAAGCTCCAAATGGCTTTCCACCCAACGGGAGGCAAGCGGCCATACGAGCAAATTAATAACCACTACAGCTAACAGCAAATTAACCCATAACGGGACTGACGCAACCATTTCCATATATATATTTTACAAAAATCATTCCTCTGCCGCCGGGTTAATTTCAGCTAGTGATTTAATTGAGGTAAAAAACAAATTGTAGTAGAATAAGAATATACAAGAAACTATTATTAAAGGAGAAACTAATGAAAAAGACGATAATACTTGCTTGTGCCATTACAATGGCTGCGGCCTGGCCGACTGCCCTTCGCGCAGCGGACGACTGTGGCTGCGGCGCCGGGGATGTAACCTGCATTAATAATTGCACGCTGTCCAAAATTACCGCTTTGAGAAACAATATCCAAAGCCATAAAGAAGCGGCCAAAGCCAAAATTCAAGCCGCCCAAGCCAATATAGCCGCCAACTCGCAAGACCAAAGCGCCGATACCAAAGCCAAATTAGAAGCAGCCAAAGCCGACGCAAAAGCCAATGCAAAAGCGGCTAAAGAAAATGCCGAAGCCAAAGCCAAGGCCGCCAAAGAAGAAGCCGAGGCCAACGCCAAAGCTGCTAAAGAAAAAGCTAAAAAAGAAGCGGAAGCCAAAAAAGCCGCTTTGAAACAAGCCAAAGCCGACGCAAAAGCCAAAGCCAAAGCTCAAAAAGAAGCCGCGAAAGCTAAAAAAGCCGAAGCCAAACAGGCCGCTAAAGACGCTAAAGCCGCGCTGAAAGCGGAAAAAGAAGCTTGGAAAAACTTAGCTAAATAAACTGATTGCTGCAAAAAAGCCCGCGTTTATGCGCGGGCTTTTTTATAGGAGAACTATTTAATAAACTTTACCTAAAAAACCAGTTGTTATTATCAATTTGTTCTCCGCCAAAACTTTGGCATATTTGTTTACCAATTTTATCCGCAGAAAAACAAACGATTCTATCCTGATACTTAGCTGAGTGGATCCCATAAAAGACAAATCCAATTAACTCTCCTGCCGGACCATTAATTCCCCCAGATACAGTAGTATAAGTCCCTTCAACAGAAATATAAAAATTATTGGGACCAAAAAAAATCAATTCCATCAGCATTTCCTTCATACGATTCGGGAAGACTAATATCTAAATCTTCTATTCGTCCATAACTTCCATTAGCCAAAAAGTATCGTTCCTGGGCATCATGCAAAGCCCGCAGCAGCGGCAGCATATTCATCACTTTGCTCTTTAGCACAATCCGCTCATATTGCGGTAATGCGACAGCCGCCAAAATACCAATAATTAAAACGACCACTAATAGCTCTATGAGCGTAAATCCGGCGTTTTTAACGCCGGGGAATGTTTTTTGATAAATTCGGTTCATACGCAAAATTTATCAAAAAAAACAAAGCAAGCCCTTTTAAAATCTTCCCAATAAAAACCCGCGCGTAAAGCGCGGGTTTGCAAGAAATCGCTTTAAAACTCCACTACACAATAATCAGACTGACTGCCATCACAATCAGTACCAGCCCGGCCACCATTTCCACTTTTTTGCTGGCAATCGTCTTAGAAGTATTGTTCCCCAGATGAAACCCTAACAGGGTCATCGCAAAAGTGATGAACAATAAAATCAGCACCTGCGGGAAGAATGCCTTGTCCATCGTTTCTACGGCATACCCCACCAGCAACGCATTGAGCCCAAAGACGGAGGAAACTTTCAGCATTTTGCGGTGGTCATCTGCATCCAAGTTAGAAAAACTGGGCGATTTTTCAATAGATTCCAACATAAACTTAATCCCCAACAACAAAGTAAACGCAAACGCTACCCAATGGTTGGCAAAGTGAACCCAACCGCGGAAAAACACAATGCTCAGCAAATACCCAATGCCGAAAAACAACGCATTAAAGCCCGCAAAAAACAACGCCATTTTGATAGAGAAAATGCTCTTTTTTTCAGAAGTCATTTTCATAGCAGACATATTGGCGCAAACCATATTGTCCACACAAATACACAGAAATATAATTGTTACGGCGATTATGCCCATAGCCGAACCTCCCTTCAGATACCCCAGATTCTACCAAATGCCCACGCCTTCAAGCAACAGTTTAAGCCCAATCAACATCAGTACCGCGCCGCCCAGCCCTTCCATAATTTTACCGAACTTTCGGCCCAAAAAAGCCCCCACATAAAAGCCCGTCCAACTGGTTACAAAAACACACACCGTCAGCATAGCCACCGTGGCGCCGAAAGGAGCCGCCGTAAACGCCAGCCCCATACCTACCAGCAACGCGTCCAAACTCGTGGCCACCGACAAAGCGCACAGCACTTTAAATGAATGCAAAGTGCAAACCTCTTTCTCCGCTTCCGCCCCGCGCGATTCTTTAATCATGCGCGCCCCTATAAAAATCAAAATAAAAAAGGCCACCCAGTGATCCACCGCCCCAATATACTTCCCAAGCCCCGCCCCGCACAGCCACCCAACGGAAAACATGACCAGATGCGCCAACGCAAACAAACTGCTTACTTTAAAAATATAGCTCCTGGCAATCGCTTGGTGATGGGAACAGCCCGACGCAATCGTAACGGCCCAGTTGTCCATAGATAAACCCACCGCTACCAAAAGAGAAGAAAATATATTCATATGAAATATGATAACATTTTTTATATACTGCCCAGAGGAAGGGAATGTTATGGAATCGCTCAGAGAACTCTATAAGATTGGAATGGGTCCGTCCAGCAGCCACACGATGGGCCCCCGCAAAGCGGCCGACGCTTTTAACCGGGATTATCCCGCCGCGGCCAGCTTTAAAGTCGTTTTATACGGTTCCCTCGCCGCTACCGGCAAAGGCCATTTAACCGATTTTACCATCAAAGAGGCCTTCTACCCCAAACCGGTGGAAATCCAATGGGACTATACGACCATTATGCCCAAACACCCCAACGCCCTGCGCCTGCAGGCGCTGGACAAAGCCGGCCATATCATTGGGGAAAAAGTCATCTACAGCGTGGGCGGCGGTACCATTCGGGACGACGAAACCATCGGCCAAAAGGTAAATAACATTTATCCCCATACCTCTATGGCGGAAATTCTGCAATATACTTCCCAAAAGCGAATGCTGCTGTGGGAATATGTAGAAGAATACGAAGGCGCCGCTATCTGGAACTACCTGGAAACCGTCTGGCAAACAATGCAGGCCACCATGAAACGCGGCCTGGAAAAACGCGGCGTATTGCCCGGGTCGTTAAACCTGGAACGCAAGGCCCGGCGCTACTTGTATAAGGCGGAAAATTCCCCCCAATATCTGCGCCGTATGAATAACCTGTTTTCGTATGCCTTGGCCTGTGCCGAAGAAAACGCTTCGGGCGGCATTGTGGTTACCGCACCCACCTGCGGCTCCTGCGGCGTGGTGCCGGCCGTATGCCGGCTGGTACAGGAAATTTGTGAATTTGAGGACAATACCATTATCCGAGCCCTGGCCACCGCCAGTTTGTTTGGCAATATGGCCAAAGCCAACGCGTCCATCTCCGGGGCCGAAGTGGGCTGCCAAGGCGAAGTGGGCGTGGCCTGTGCCATGGCCGCCGCCGCCACCTGCCAACTGGAAGGCGGCGACAACCGCCGCATCGCCTATGCCGCCGAAATGGGGCTGGAACACCACCTGGGGCTTACCTGCGACCCGGTGGACGGATTGGTGCAAATCCCGTGTATAGAACGCAACGCCTTGGCCGCTTCCCGCGCCTTGGACTGCGCCACCTATGCCCTTATGTCCGACGGAGACAACCGCGTTTCCTACGACGATGTACTCGCAACCATGATGCAAACGGGGTTGGATATGAACAACGACTACCGCGAAACCGCCCGCGGTGGTTTGGCCCGTTTTTTTAAAGAAAAAGTATTGCGTTTAAAGGGGGATTCAAAATGAAAACCATGGAAGCTATTTTAAAAAGAAGAAGTATCCGCCAGTTTACCCGGCAATCCATCGCCCAGGAGGATTTGAACACCTTGCTGCGCGCCGCTATGATGGCGCCTACCGCACGCAATTGCCAGGAATGGGAATTTGTAGTAGTCCGGGATAAAAATACTTTCCAAAAGATTATGCACATTCACCCATACGCCCCCATGCTGGCCCAAGCCGACTGCGCGATTATCGTCTGTGGCAACACCCAGCGCGAACACGCCCCCGGTTATTGGATAGCCGACTGCGGCGCCGCCACCCAAAACATTTTGCTGGCGGCTACCTCGCTGGGCATAGGCAGCGTATGGCTGGGAGTTTATCCCAACGAAGAACGCATGGACGGATTAGCCCGCATACTGGGATTGCCCGAATCCGTCAAACCGTTAAATATCATCGCTTTGGGATATCCGGCCGAACATAAAGAAGAAGTGGACCGCTTCGACCCGGCCAAAATACACCCGGAAAAGTGGTAACGCCGCCCATATTGTTTCACCCAAGGGGGACATCCGTGAAAAAATCATTTTCTTTCTGGCAGTTTTCTGTGCTTGTGTTAATCTGCACGGCAATTCTTTCCACCGGTATTTTTCTGTATGTAAACCGGCTGAGTAACATTCTGCATCAAGATATGAAAACCTATCTGGCCGAAGTGGCCAAACAGGGAGTAAATACCATTGAAGCCAAAGTGCAGGACGATTTTGACTTGCTGCAAAGTATTGCTACCGCCATCGGCGCTGTGGAAAATCCTACGGAAAATATGATTACCAAGCTCATGAAAGCAGAAAGCAAAACAAATAATTTTAAGCGCATGGGTTTTGTGTACCCCGACGGAATGGCCGTACTCAGTGATGATTTGCTGCTGGATATCGCCCAGGAACCTCATTTTATCAAAGCCATGTCAGGCACCCCCAATGTGTCTAATTTAATTAAAGATGATGCAGACGGAAAAAATATCTTTGTAGAGGCAGTGCCCGTTTATCACCATAACCAAATTATCGGCGTACTGTTTGCTACCCGCGGCATGGAAGAATTTGCCCAGGCCCTGGATGTTGCCAGCTTCGGCGGAGAAGGATATTCCTTAGTGGTGCGGGCCAACGGAGAAAAAATCATCAAGGCGGATCATAAAAACGCCGTCAGCGGGATGTACAATATCTTCAACTCGCCGGACGACCCCGAACATGACCTGGCCCAAGAATTGCGCGGCCAACTCCAACAACGCAAAAGCGGCACGATTGATTATCTTTCGGCCGAGAAAGGATCCCTGCATATTAGTTATGAACCGCTTAATATCAACGATTGGTATTTGTTTTCCGTTGTTCCAACCGCCCGCTTAACAGCACAAATCAACGCATTTATTACCTTGTTGTTGATTCTCTGTCTGGCAGTAGCAATTGCCGGGCTGGCCGTTTGGGGATATGTATTCCTGCAGCAACGAAGAACCCGGGAAGAGTTGTTTGCCTATGCCTATATAGATCCGGTAACCGGATTCCCCAATGCCGAAGCTAACCGAACCGAAGTGGAACGGCTGCTGAA
Source organism: uncultured Elusimicrobiales bacterium (assembly GCA_944325225.1). GTDB lineage: Bacteria > Elusimicrobiota > Elusimicrobia > Elusimicrobiales > Elusimicrobiaceae > Avelusimicrobium. The sequence continues at coordinate 10,243 of CALUZQ010000016.1, read as the reverse complement.
AGAAAATCCGGATACGCGTTATGCCATTGTAGCGATGGATGTGAGCAAATTCAAAATTTTTAACGAACAACACGGCTATAAGGTGGGAAATATTTTACTCAATCATATTGCCCGGGTCATTCAAAATAATCTGCAGCCCAATGAACTGTGCACCCGTATTTATGGCGACTATTTTGGCATGTTGCTAAAATACACCACGGAAGGTGCCTTGAAAAACCGGCTGGAATTATTAGGGGAACAAATTACCAGTTTCCAGACGGAAAACTGCCAGGCCTATCCGCTGCTGCTCTCTTTTGGGGTATATCCGATAGAAGACCGATCCATGCCGCTGAATTTGATGTATAACCGTGCCACGGTAGCAAAAAGCCAAGTAAAAGGCCGTTATGATGAAATTGTGGCTTTTTACCGTCCCGGCTGGCAGAAAACCCTGGAAGAAGAAGATTTTATGGAACGCCATATGCAGCAATCTATCAAAAAAAATGAACTCCACTTTTTCATGGAACCCATTGTATCATTAGATTGCGGGAAGATCGGGGCTGCCATGGCCTTGGCACGGTGGCGTATCCCCAATCGCCCGGAAGCATTATCCATGGAACAATTTATCCCGGTGTTCCGAAAAAATGGATTTATTTATCAATTTGACCGCTTCCTTTTTGAATCGGCCTGCCAAGCAATTGCCCACTGGCAGAAAAATGGTTCCCCGCTGATACCGATTGTAGTCAATATGTCCAATGAACTATTGTATGATGCAGATTTTGTACAGCGCTTGACCGCCAAAACCGCCCAATACGGCGTACCCAATCAGCTGTTAATCATAGAGTTAACGGAAACAGCCCGGACGGATTTCCTCCCGCAGCTGCAACGAGCGGGGGAAGAATTACGCAAAGCCGGTTTCGGATTGACAGTGCACTATGAAGGTAAAGGGGTAACTCTCTCCAACATCTTCCAACACCTGCCCATAGAAGGGATTAAAGTGGCCCCCACAATCTGGACGCCAGAGGCCAGCCAAAAACAACAGGTAATTGCCAAAGCCATTACCGATATCTGCCAGCAGCTGGGCATTTTCCTGGCGGCCGATGGCGCCAAAACCCAGGAAGATCTGGAACATATTAAACATTTAGGTTTTCAATATGTCCAAGGGCAGGCAGCTGCTCCGGAAGTGGACAGCACTCAATTAGCAAAACTGCTAACGGATCAAGCCGCTAAAGAAAAACCTGCTAATTAAAAATGCTTCCAAAGTGCTCCCCCACCGAATTGGTGGGGGTTCTTTTTCCAAAATCCCGGATTTTACCGGATTAGAGAACTCCCCATGAAAAAATCTCCGAAATGTTTCGTTTCTTCCAGGTATTATGCCCAGCGTTTTCAGTTGGCTGGGGAAAAATCTTGTCGTCGTTGGAATTTACGCAAAATGCAGCCATTTTTTGCTTCCAGCAAAGTGAATCTGAGTGTGTTTAGTTGCATGGAAAGAAGTGATATTTTCCTGGCCGGAATAATTTGGTCAAACCCCTCCCAAACGCCATGGAGCGCCTCACCCCAGAAAAGGAAACTTCCAAAATATGCTGGACACAGCTAGCCGGTTCGTTTAGATCTTGTAAAACGGAACATGAACCGCGTGGAGGCCTAAATTCCCGTGCTTTTGCAGATTAGAGAGGAAATTGGTATAATATAGTACTGATTTATGGTGGATGTAGCTCAGCTGGTTAGAGCGCCGGTCTGTGGAACCGGAGGTCGCGGGTTCAAATCTCGTCATCCACCCTTTTTATTAAAATCCCTTGTTTTTGAGCAAAAAATGCTTATAAAATAAGGGATTTTTATGTGTTTGATTATTTTCCCATCAAAATAAAATCCTTCCGGCGTAATCAAACACTGAAGTTTTTGTTTTAAATCTAAATCAGCCTTTTCCCAAATATCTGTTAAATTATTTAAAAAATATTTAACGAACGCCCAACATTCTTCAATATTAGGCGTATCTGCCATATCTGCGAGCAAAATCTGCTTCTCACTGATTTGGGCCTTTATTCTTTGGATTTCGGGCCCACCATCTTCAGCAGTAATACTTCCAACGGCTACTGCTTTAATTAAACGACTTTTTTCTTCTTCCAGTCCTTTTATACTTTTATCAAGCATTTTGCGCTGGTTGTCTAAATCTTTCGTTTTTTCACGAAACACATCAATGACGGTACTTTGCAAATTCAGGATGGATGTATTATCAATATTTAGACTGTTTAGATATTCTAAAAAAATCTTCTCCAAAGTTGTCTTTAATATACGAGTCTCTGGAGAAGATGAGCATTTAGAACAATGATAATAACCATATTTCCTTTTTTTCCCTTTTGAAAAACTAGATGTCATAAATTTTCCACACTTAGGACACCGGATGAACCTCCTTAATGGGAAAGCCGGATTATTTCGTTTTCGAGGGGTGACTGTAGGTCGCTTGCCATCTATAATTTCTTGCACTTTATCAAACAGCTCTCTGCTTACCAGAGGCTCATGAATTCCGATTACAGGTTTTCCATCATTTACCCCTTGCGTATCTGGCAACAAGCCGCAATACACAGAATTATGCAAAATTCTATTAAAAGCTTGGGGATAGCTAACAAACCCCTCTGCTTTCAATTGAGCCAGCACTTCTCTCTGGCTATAAATTCCTTTTGCCATTAATTCAAAACCCTTAATGATGTATTTAGCGTCCTCATTGGGGTAAATCTGTTTTTTGCCAAAAGGATTAACTCTAAAAGAATATCCTTTTAGTTTTTTAATATACCTACCGCTTAAAAAAGCTTCTCTGTTCCCCGCTTTTGTCCTTTCGCTATTAACATCCGATTCGAATTGTGCTACTATCCCTGAGAAATTACGACATAGTTTGCCACCAGAAGTATCCTCATTGTTTTCCATAACATAAAGAAGTGCTATTTTTTGTTTCTTTAAAAAAACTTCTAAAGCCAAAAATTCTAATTGGTTGCGCATAACTCTATCAATCTTCAAAGCAATAACGAAAGAAACATTGTTCTGTTTAATCGAAACGAATTTCCTCATTTCATCTAATTGTGTTCTGCTTCCTTTTCTTCCACTTTCCCCCTCCTCTCTAAAAACTTTTATAACATCAAGTCCTCTTTTTTGAGCAAAGGCCTTGCATTCTTTTTCTTGGTAACCTAGGCTACCCCCTAAAGTTTGTTCTTCAGTAGATACGCGACAATAAATTACCGCCTTCAAATTATTATTGCTTCTCATAGTTATACTGCTCCTTTCTGGTGTGTTTTTCGTTTTAAATACTCCTCGATAATAATTTCTATCCAAGCCCTTGATTCTTCTTTTAACTCCTTACTGACAATTTTGTTCAATTTAGTTGCTGTTTGACAGTCCGCAACACCCCTAGAGGGTTTAACAGCATTGCCACCCACTTTTATTTCCGCATTATTAGTAATAAAACCCTCTTTTGTATTGGACATATACGAAATTTAACAAAAAAGGGATTTTGGAAAATATGGATAGAAAAAAGCGTGAGTTTTCTCACGCTTTTATTTTTCACAATTTTATTTTTTCGACGACACCTTTATGACTTTTGGGTTCAAATAAGGATTTTATTTTTTTATGGACATCAGATTTTTTTCTCCTGACATTATATTCTTCCAGTCCTAAAGCCTCCCCTATCTTTCTAGCCTTTTGATTACCCTCATTCCAGACTTTGCGTTCTAACTCGGAAATCCGAAACTTTTTAATTTCTAAGAGTTTTAATTGCGATTCTATATAATCTTGGTTTGCATAAATATATTTTTTTATTTGTGAAACTTTTATTCTACTAGAGATATTAATATTAATGCTCGTAGGAAGAATTTTTTGATTATCCGAGCATATAAACCGACCAGATTGTGCATATTCAGGAATTATTTTAATATCCGATTCCAATGCAGGCAGAAAAAGGCTATCAAAATTTACAAGCATGGGAATTTGAGGGAGCAACATTTCTTGTATGTTATATTTTCTTTTTGCTTCCAAAACTATCACATTCTTTTTCAAAGAATCAATAATATCACAAGGACTTTTATCTTTCCACTCAGTAATTCTGGTACGTATCATATGAATACTCAGCGGAACTTTAATAGCAAGAGACATCCTTTTTTCTAGCACAAATTTCCTAAGCTCAGAATTTTCTTTTATGGCATACGCTAAATCTAACGCATCTTGCGAAAGGGCCAGATATCCCTGCTTTTGATATCTCTTTGCTTGACTTAAATTTTCAAACACAACATAAGAATGAATAAGAGCCTGTTCTTGAAAAAACCCTCCTTTTTTAACTAAATTATGCGTTTTTCCCAAAGTCTTTAACGCTAGTTTGTGGGATATAAATTTCATACACGCTCCAATCAATCTATATTGGATTCATCTAAAAAAACAACTTCGTTATCAGCATTTCCGTTTTGCGGGACATAGAACCCATACATTTTATTTAATTCTTTGACACTCTTAATTATTGCCATTACGCTAGCACGAGTCAAAATACCGGTTCTTTCAATTTCTTTTTCTGCCTGTTCTAAAACAGCACGTAATGCACGAGTAGCTTCCACTCTAGTCCATACTCCTCGCTGCACGGCTTGTCTTTCCATCTCTTGGCTAAGGCTATTATAATATTTCAAAATACTTGTTTTTTTTAATAAATAAGAGGCACGGCTATCAGGAAATTTCACATTTCCAAAGCATTTTTTATATGCCTCTCCTTGTTTTAATCCATCACAAACGATTGCCTGTATAAACATTTTTTGCTTTTCTGAAAGAGCTCTCTCTTCTTTCACCATATTTCATATATTCCTAACCATTTTGAAATTCCCTTTATCGTCTGAAAAGGGTTTAATATATAATATATTGATATCATCTGAAAAGCAATTTTATTTACTTAAGGGATATAGTTTTTATATGCCTTATTTCAAGATAGACTTTATTTCTACAGCCGTTGGTTCTCTTTTTAGAGAATAAATACAACTGAAATGTCTATAACCGTCATCCTCACAAGGAGCAACCCCACTATAAAACAAACAAGAATCCAACGCTTTTTTATACTTTTGTTGTGGTACTGCTCGATAAGCATTAACTGTTTTCTTATTCCCTAGAGTTGCAATATAGGAAAATAACCCAACATAATCGGCATATCCCTCGACAGAAGAACCATCTGCTAAGACATTGGCCGCATAGAGAAAATTAACTCGTTCCTTATATCTTCCTCCAGTCAAGAGCATTCCCTCTGATACATTCTGTAATACGGTGGATCCTTCCAAAGAATACAATTTCCCCTTTTCTGGAGAATCTATAAAAGCCAAAGGTTTACTGGCCAAAGTATACCCCGTAGCTTTTTTAAATTGTTCTTTTTCATAATCATAGGAATACTGCACTATTTCCTGCCGCAATTTTTCATAAGCTCGTTTTCTTAATTCTAAGTTAATATAACAATTCCCTTCCCGCACAGATGAATTAAGAGCCGAATATTTGCTCAAAAATGCCGTTATTTGCGTTTCCGTGCTTTCCAGGGCCTTGTATACCAGTGCATTCAAAACCATATTATTTTTGCTTGGATTTGCTATTTTTGTCCCAGATGTTTCCAACTTAGGTCTAATAATAGACAGAAACTCATTATAAGTAATAGATGTTAATGGACTCCCGCCTCCTATACGTATACACTCCTGTTCCAAAATTTCTCTTTGTTTCTCCGCCTCTAATTGAGCGGCATAAGAACCATCATCCAAAAGTAACCTTACTTCATGTCCCACACTCTTCATAGTATTACAACCAGCTACTAAGCCTGTTACCATAATAAGGATTATTATTTTCTTCATTTCAGGTCTCCTTTAGGAGTATTTTTAAAAGGATATTCTTGAAAGGATTCGCTTCCATTAGGCATTTTGCTATAAATAGCAATACAATAGGGCTCGTATTTTTTAGGCCAATTTACGCCACTAATCGTCACATCAGGAGTATTAGACCTATCATTAAAGAAAAAAATGATTATGGTCTCTTGCCCATTCCAAGGCAAAGCTTGTTTGGCATATTTTAAAATTTCTTCTTTATCCGTTGAGTTGGTATAATAGCTAGCCACATTATATTGGGGTGGCGTTTTTCTATAATAGAACCCTTTAACTTCAAAGGTAGATTTAAACGGGCTTGGGGATGGAGACCAAGTGGCAATACTAACAATGATACAACCCACAACTAAAGCAATTATAATCTGTACAATATTATTTATCTTTTTACTCATATTTATCTCCCGAATGCCTTTTTAGGAAATAAAAAAGGCGACGATCATATTGAAGGTATCCAAACACTCAAATGAAAGTCGCCCCCATACCCCAAAGGGTATGGGAAATGAGCGACTTCATTTTTAGCTTGGATACCAGCTTGTTAATTCAACAAGCTTGTGCCGTTCTCAGCGGCCCTAAAAACTCAGTCTAGAATATAATTATAATAAAATAGGACTAAAAACAAAAGATAAGATATAATAGGAAAAAGATTTAAACAAGTCGGGAGAAGCAGATGAAAATAATATATATGGATAATTACAGAGGTTTTAGGAATACTTTCTTGCCCCTATCAGATGTCAACTTCTTCATTGGAGACAACTCTACCGGAAAAACTTCCGTTATTTCTTTAATCAATTTGCTTTCTTCTAACAATTTCGCTTACTTTAGAGACTTTAATACAGATGAAGTGCAATTAGGAGCGTTTGACGACATCGTTGATCCATCTTATCGCCAAGATTTTACCATTGGCTATATCTGTTCTTATTTCAAAACTCCAACAACACAAGATTTTAGTATGTTATTATTGCGTTTCAAAAGAGGAACAGAAGGTAAATTTCGCCTTTCAGAATATGTTATTTTAAAAAATAAAAACCTTTATAGATTCAAAAATTCAACCAAAGGGGTTCGCAAAATTCAATTTACAGAACCTGTTTCATTTAGAGATTTATCTGGGGCCGAAATAGAACAGTTTTTTAGGGAACAAGTAGCTTCTTTGAATAAGAAAAAAGGATACAAAGAGCTTCCTAAAGATAGAATCTTATCCGTAGTAAATAATTTTGTGCGGGTTTTTGTTCCTTGTGAAGATAAGAATAACAATCAGGGATCTGTAAATTTATCTCCTCAGCCGCTTTATGATTCTTCTATTTGGGTTCCTCCTATTAGAACATCCCCTAAACGATTTTACGAAATGATAATGTCTTCCCCTTCCACAGACATTACCCCCTACTTGTTAAATAGATTATATCAGCAAGATAGTCAATATGAAAAGAAAAAGATCTTAATTCAAGAAATAGAAACAACGGCAGAAAAGGCATCGCTTTTTAAAAGGATGAATTTAAAAAGATTTTATAAAAACGATGGGGCTCCTTTCTCCATAGAAGCAGAATTTTCAGAAGGAAAACCTATTAATATTTTCTACTTAGGATACGGGGTATCCCAGTCTCTACCTGTTATTACACAAATCATTACATCCACCCATAAGCCAGTATTATTAATACAACAGCCAGAAGTACATCTCCATCCCAAAGCCCAAGCAGCTATAGGCGATTTAATATTTAAAGAAGCCATCACGGAGCACAAACAATTCATTGTGGAAACTCATAGTGATTTTATTATTGATAGGTTTCGCTTAGCGCAAAAAAATTCCACTCCGAAAGCAAATGCTCAAGTGGTCTTTTTCTCGCGAGTCTCAGACCACAATGAGTTATCTATTATTTCCATTGAAAAAAATGGTCTGTATAGTAACAAACAGCCAAAAGATTTTAGAGCCTTTTTTATCAACGAATCAATGAAATTATTAGAGTTATAGTTATGTGTATAGTTATCGATACCTGCACCTTTGATACTGTATTTAGTGCAAAAGCCCAAAAGCATTCTGAATTTGCTCCAGTATGCGAATGGATTCTTAATGGTAAAGGCAAACTAGTATTCGGTGGAACGACCTACCGAAATGAGCTTTTTCAGAGTTCGAATCGAATGGGAATAGTGAAAGAACTCAAAAATATGAATAAAGTTATACAAATAGAAGATTCTATAGTAAATCAAAAAGAAAGCGAAATTAGAGAAATGATTACAGATAAAGATTTCGATGACCCTCATATAATCGCGTTAATAAGCGAATCTACCGCCAGATTAGTATGCAGTGACGATAAAAGAGCTCATATATTTTTTAAGAAAAAAACACTATACCGAAATCAAAAGATTCCACATATCTATTCATCAAAAAAGCATGAAAAACTTCTTTGTGATAGAAATATTCCCAGAAAGTATTTGTAGAATTCGCTAATACTATAACTTAATCCTTAAGTTAGAATAACATTAAGGAGATTCCTTAAGACGATAATGTAGTTATTTAACCTTAAACAGTACGGCCCGTATTTCCAATAGCAACTTAAGCTCCGGCAACAGTGTTTGAAATAACAAAGAATTAGGACCCCATTTATTTTCCCGTCGAACCCTCGGCGGGAATTTTTAATTGTATTTTGGCCCATTTATCCCCGTTCCTCGTCGGGAATTTTTTGTTTATCAGCTACTAATACAGAAAAGATAGATTTGTGGCCATGCCCTAAAAGATAGGAAAAAAGGGCCATTTTAGGCTTTTTGTATCTTTTTGCCCCTAAATTTAACTTTCAAAATTTAATTTTTGCTTAAACTTATCTCATAACGAGAAAACTCCGAGATATTTAATCGGAGTTTAAGAAATTAAAATTTTAAAAAGACTTCAAAGTAGCGTTAAAATCTGACTCACCCTTGCACTACTTAGTCCAAGGGCCTGTGCACATTCTTTCTGACTTAGATGATTTACACGCATATATTCCCGTATCTGCAGAGCGAGAGCTTTGTAGTAGGTATCTTTATCTGCCTTTAAGTTTTGGATTTCTTTGTAGGCTTGACGTTCTTTTTTTGGTATGCCCCCTGAGTGCGGTTTCACTGCGGCACGGAAACCAAATTGCACCCCATTTTTTAAACTTACCTCAATATAGCTTTCTTTGTATTCATAAGTAATCTTAGATACAATTTCCATCAGTTCTTCGGTTTGTTTATCTATATCCAATTGATTAAAATCGCTTTTATTTAATAACCCACATTCCATCAAACGCCTAAATACGGCTTCGTTAAATTCTACCTGCCGAACAGTTTTAGTTGGGCAGGCAGCGTACCCCTCTTTTACACATTTATGGCATACATAGTAAAAATGCTTCCGGCCCTTCTTTTTTGCATAGGTAGGCACCATTTTACTGCCACATTCTTTGCAATATAACAATCCATTTAGTACCCCTTCTATCCGTTTACGCATATAGCCGTGGGCAGTATATTTCTCTGCCAATAACTTTTGAACGGCATTAAATGTTCTTTCAGGGACTAACCCGTCGTGTTCGCCTTCGTATATTTTCCCCTTATAGAGCACTTTCCCAATATAAACAGGATTATGCACTATACGATATAGATAGGCGCGCGATATAGGCCTAGCAGGACGAATTACCCCGTTTTTGTATTTCTTTTCTGGCAGACCTATTCCTTTAGCTTGAAGGATATTCATCACATAGGCCATCTTCTCTTCGCGCAATAAACATTCAAAGATAAACCGAATTTGATCTGCCTGCACTTCATCTGGCACTAATATATGATGTTCTTTATCCAATTTATAACCGAACGGAATAGTGCCACCGATAAATTTTCCTTTCATACGAGATGCCGCCATTTTATCCCGGGTGCGTTCGCCAATAATCTCTCTTTCAAACTGGGCAAAGGAAAGTAAGATGTTCAGCGTCAACCGCCCCATAGAAGTCTTGGTATTGAAGTTTTGTGTAACGGACACAAAGGATACTTCATACTTATCAAAAAACTCTAAGAGTTGGGAAAAATCTAAAAGAGAACGTGACAAACGATCCACCTTATACACAACTACACAATGTATTTTACCGGCACGGATATCATCCAACAACTGTTGTAAGCCCGGTCTATCAGTATTTGCCCCCGTAAACCCGCCATCGTCATAATGCTCCTCTGCAGGAATCCATCCCTCCCCACGTTGACTGGATATATAAGCCATACAGGCTTCGCGCTGTGCATCCAGAGAGTTGAAATCCTGTTCCAATCCTTCGCTGGTGGATTTACGGGTATAGACGGCACAGCGCATTGGCTTCACAATTTCGTTCATAACCCGAAGAAATAATACCCGCTAATATGCTGTCCCGTTATGGCCACAGCCACACCGGACAGGGTTTTATAGT
>CALUZQ010000015.1 GCA_944325225.1 uncultured Elusimicrobiales bacterium | reverse complement strand
ATTTTGTTTTCCGCATAACCGGTTATACTTGCTAACAAACAAAAAAATACCGTTAAAATTTGTTTCATACCCTGCTCCTTATTAACACAGCCAATAACCGGGTTAATCCCTTTTTAGAAGCAGTTTTAAAACGCCCACACGACGGGGATTATCCTCGGTTCAATCCCCACTGTATCAAAAAAAAAAAACGAGTCAAGAAACTTGATTTTAAATATTTGGCCCGCAAAAGTCGGGCCGGCTCCGCTGGTGGGCCGTTCTTTCCCCGTTTATTCAGGATTCCACAAGCAGAAACCCGAAGAAAATTTGCTATGATATGTATATGCAAAAAATCATTAAAATCGGCAATTATAAAATTTCCAACAACCTGCCGCTGGCTTTCATGGCAGGGACTTGCGTCATTGAAAGCGAAAAACATTACCTGGATACGGCCAAAAAACTTAAAACACTGCTGGCTAAAACTAAACACCCTTTTATTTTAAAAGCTTCCTTTGACAAAGCCAACCGCACCTCGGTAGATGCTTACCGGGGACCGGGGCTCGCTAAAGGGCTGGATATTTTGGCCAAAGCCAAAGCCCTAACCGGGCTGCCCTTGGTAGTAGATGTGCACGAGCCCTGGCAGGCCGAAGAAGCCGCCCAAGTAGCCGATATTTTGCAAATCCCGGCGTTTCTGTGCCGGCAAACTGATTTGGTGCTGGCCTGTGCCGATACCGGCCGCGCCGTCAATGTGAAAAAAGGACAATTTTTGGCCCCCGGCGCCATGGAACAAGTTATTAAAAAAATTGAATCGCGCGGGAACCATAAAATTTTGCTCACGGAACGAGGCGCCAGTTTTGGTTACGGCGACCTGGTGGTGGATATGCGCTCACTGGAAATTATGAAACAGTTTGGCTATCCCGTTATTTTTGACGCCACCCATTCCGTGCAAAAACCCGGTGCACTGGGTTGTGCCACGGGGGGAAACCGCAAATTGGCCCCGGTCCTGGCTAAAGCGGCAACCGCACTGGGAATTGCGGGCGTATTTTTTGAGGCCCACCCAGATCCGGCCCACGCCCTTTCCGACGGGCCCAACTCGTTGGATCTGGCCATGGCCGCGAAAATGGCGCGGGAATTGTGCGCGATTGATCAAGTGGTAAAGAAATTTAAATAATAACTCCGCCGCACGATGGGGAGCCAACCCGTTGCGGCATATCTGATTTTGGGGAGATTCTGGCGCTTGGCGCGGCAGTTTATGTGTGGCGAGTATGCAGGCCAGCCGTCCCTATCCAAAACGCCGCCCCGCAGGCAAACCGGCACCGGGGCTTTATGGAAGAAGGTAAATATGGCAATTAAAAATTTTTCGCAGGCCGAAATAAAAAAAATCGCACGCCGGGTGCTGGATATAGAGCATACGGCCCTGGAATTAAGCCGCAAAAGCATTGACGAAAATTTCCTAAAAGCGGTAGAAGTCATCGCCCGCACCAAAGGGCGCGTGGTCATACTGGGCATTGGCAAAAGCGGCATCATCGGACGGAAAATTGCCGCCACCCTGGCCTCCACCGGTACGCCGTCCTTTTTTGTACACCCGGTAGAAGCCCTGCACGGCGATTTGGGGATGATTACCCCCGGCGATGTGATTTTGGCTATCTCTTTCTCCGGCCAGACCGAAGAAATTAATAAAATTCTGCCTTCTTTGGAACGGCGAAAACTGACCGTTATCTCCATGACCGGGCACGACAAGTCCAAGCTGGCTTTAATGTCGGATATTCATATCACCATTCACATTGAACGGGAGGCCTGCCCCTATAACCTGGCGCCGACGGCTTCCACCACCGCCACTCTGGCTGTGGGCGACGCACTGGCGATTTGCCTGATGAAAATTAAGAATTTTGAAAAGCGCGACTTTGCCGTCTTTCACCCCGGCGGTTCTTTGGGCAAACTGCTGACGCAACAAGTCAAAGACTTGATGCGCAAAGGCAAAAATAACCCCACCGTGCGGGAAACCGCCACCGTGCAGGACGCCCTGTTCGTGATGACCCAAACCGGCGCCGCCGGCGCTACCAGCGTGGTGGACAAAAACGGCAAATTAATCGGTTATTTTACCGACGGAGATTTGCGCCGCATTCTGCAGCACGGGACGGATGTCCTCCATAAAAAAATTACCGAAGTGATGACCAAAAACCCGTATCACTTGTTAGATACGCTGCCCGCGATTGAAGCAGCTAAAATGATTCACTCTACCCATGTGGACAACCTGCCCGTATTGGATAAAACCGGCAAAGTGTTGGGGATTATTGACGAAAAAGATTTAATAGAATTTTTGGCCCTGTTGGATAAAAAATGAGCAAAAAATTACTGTTTCTTTTACCGCTTCTTGGGTTGGCCGCCTGCGATACCAGCAAAGAATTTGCACCCGACGAAAACGCAGGTATGCAAGTAGACAAACAGGTGGCTATTTTTGAATCTAAGGACAACCAAAAACAATGGGTTCTGCGGGCCGAAACGGTGGATTTTTCGGACCTGCAAACCGCTACTTTAAAAAATCCCGATCTGTTACTTAAAGAAAACGGAACCGACAGCGCCAGCGTAACCGGCAAAACCGGTTCGTTTGATTATTTGAAGAAAAAGGTGTCTATTGAAGGAAACGCGCGGATTAAATCTTTTACCGAGAATGTAGTCATCACCGCAGACCGTTTTTTCTACGATGTAAATAAAAACCGGATTTGGTCCGACGACAAAACAATTATTACCCGCGGCGGCGTTAAAGTAACCGCCAAGGAAGGCGTGGTAACCGATTCCAAATTGGCCCGGATTGAAATCAAAAACCAAACCACCCGCCTGCCCGAAGACACCCGCGAATTAAAGAGCGCCTCTTTATGAAAAAGATTTTTGCTCCTTTCCCTCTATTGGCGGCCGTCCTGTTGTTGGGCGGGTGCAAAACCGTACGCATAGAAGGTCCGGCCGTTTCCGTGCCGGCGGCCAAACCCCGGCTGGAACAAGCCAAAACTTCCCTAAAAAATAAAAAAGAAGCCGCCATCACGCTGCCCCCCACGCTGGGCGGTATCATCGCCAGCGACCGCTGGCTCATTCACAACGCCCAGCAGCGGGAAGAATTTATCGGCCATGTTTCCTATGAAAACGACATCTATACTTTTCGGGCGGATTATGCCCTGTCGGACCGGTCCAAAAACCTCATTTCGGCAAAAGGAAATGTGTATTTAAAACAAGCCAAGCCCGGCGAACCTGTTTACGAAGCATACGCCGACCGCGGCAATTACAGCTACCAACAAAAGACCGGTGATTTGCAGGCCGAACCAGGCAAAGAAATCCACCTTATTTACCAAGAAAAAGAGAAAGAACCCATTACGGCCTATGCGCAAAAAGCAGCTTTTAGTTTAGAAGGTGGGCTGTATGTATTACAAGGAAATGTGCGCGTTATAAGGCCCACCCCCCAGGGGCGTCAAACCATGTCGGCCCAACAAGCCCGCTATTTTCAAAAACAAAATTATCTGGAACTAAAAGGCGGCGCTAAAGTAGCCGATGAACTGCGCACCCTGCAAGCCGAAACGATTATTTACGACGGTACAAAAAATTATTCCTATGCCTACGGGGCGCGCCCGCTCCTAACCGGTAAAAGCGAACAGGGCACATTTGCTATAATAGCGGATAAGGTACAGTCCGACAATGAAGGCAATAAAATCAATATGGACGGCAAAGTACAGGGCTGGCTGATTTCTCCCGCAATCAACGAGGCAGCCGTCAACGATAAATTTTAGAGGTTTTATAGTATGCAGCTTCGCAGCGAACAAATTGTAAAAGTTTATAAAGACCGCATGGTGGTAAAAGGGGTGGATCTCCATGTAAAATCCGGCGAAATTGTAGGGCTTTTAGGGCCTAACGGCGCGGGGAAAACGACTTCCTTTTATATGATGGTCGGTTTCATCAGCCCCACCAAAGGGCGGGTTTTTATTGACGGCGAAGATGTAACCGCTCTGCCAATGTACGAACGCGCCCGCCACGGGCTTGGCTATTTGGCCCAGGAACCCACCATTTTCAAGGGCTTAACCGTAGAAGAAAACCTGCTGGCCGTGCTGGAACGCATTTTAGAGGACAAACAAGAACAAAAACGCCGGGTGGACGCTTTATTAAACGAATTTGGGCTTACTAAACTGGCCAAACAAAAAGCGTGGACGCTCTCCGGCGGCGAAAAGCGGCGCATGGAAATTGCGCGCTGTATGATCAGCGACCCGAAAATCATTCTTTTAGACGAACCGTTTGTCGGCATTGACCCCATTACCGTATCCGACCTGCGCCATATGATTTTTAAACTCAAAGACAAAGGCATCGGCGTACTGATTACCGACCACAATGTGCGCGAAACCCTGCCGCTGACCGAACGCGCCTATTTGATTTATGACGGCAAAATTCTGGTGGAAGGCGATCAAAACACCCTCTTAAACGACCCCAACGCCCGGCGGCTTTATTTGGGTGAAGATTTCAAAATGTGAGGCGCACCGTGACGGACTCCTTTGCCAAAACCGCGGAAGAATTGAAAAATACTTTTGATAAAAAGTTTTTTCAAAAAGCGAAATTTATTCCCTCTGCCAAAAAGACAGTTGCTATTTTTTGCGCCTTGAAAGATTTTTTGTACCAATATCCGCTGGAATCCGGGCGGGAAACCCCATCGTTTACGCTGGAAGGGCTGGCGGAGCGGCTGGAAGAACAAATTATGCGTTCTTTGTGTTTTTTGTGCCCGGAGAAAGCCGACTGCTCCCGCTGCGAAGCGCAAGCCCGGCAAGTAACGAACGATTTTATCCTCGCCCTGCCGGAAATCCAGCGGCTGGTAATCAGCGATGTAAACGCCGCTTACGAGGGCGACCCGGCCGCCATCAGCCCGGTGGAACCCTTGCTGTGCTACCCGGGCGTAACCGCCGTTACCTTACAGCGCATGGCTCATTTTCTGCACGAACGAGGCATTCGCTTAATTCCCCGCATTGTAACCGAATACGCCCATAATTTAACCGGTATAGACATTCACCCCGGCGCGTCTATCGGCCCCGGTTTTTTTATTGACCACGGGACCGGCGTTGTAATTGGAGAAACCTGCGTCATCGGGGCCAATGTAAAACTCTACCAGGGCGTTACGCTGGGAGCAAAAAGCTTCCCGCTGGACAAAAACGGCAATCCCGTTAAAGGCATCAAACGGCACCCCAACATAGAAGATGATGTGATTATTTACGCCGAAACCACCGTATTAGGCAACATTACCATCGGAAAAGCCAGTGTCATTGGGGCGAATAAGTGGATTACCCAAGATGTCCCCCCTCACAGCAAAATCAATTAACAAAACCCGGCTGAAAGCCGGGTAAATTTTTGACAAAATCAAAAGCGGCCTTTGGGCCGCTTTTGGTTGCTTTGCTTTAGAGCACTAAAGTATCTTCCATATCCGGCCCGGTGGAAATAAGCGCTATTTCCGGGTGCGGATAGGTGCGGGCACAGAGGGCTTTAAGCTGTTCCAGAAACGCTTGGGCTTCGGGGGTAAAATCCGCCTGCGTTTTCACGCGGTCATTCCCGGGGAACATATCCATATGCGTCAGGGCGATTTTAGTGCAGTTGTTAATCATAATCGCCCGCGCGGCGGAACGGGTTTCAAACGCGCCGATACGGCGCAGCCGTTTGCTGACGCTGCCGATTTCGTGCCCTTTGGTGTGATAAATTTCCAGTTCTTTTTCGTCCGTCAGTTCCTTTTCCAGCGGGCCGGGTCCCACGCGGGTAATATAGGGTTTAAAAACCACATACACATCCCGCACCGATTTAGGCCCCAGGCCGGCTTCGCCCAAAAAAGTGCTGGCCGTCGTATCGCGCGAAGTAACAAACGGATATTCTCCGTGCAAAAGCGACAATTTAATCCCTTGCGTGCCTTCCAGCAAAATTTGGCCGCCTTTATCCAAACAGCCGTTTAACAGTTCCGGTACATCTTGGATAAAATCTTTTAACAGCGGTTCATCTTTGGCAAATTTGATATCCCGCCGTTCAATGCGCTGGCGCACGGCCTGCCCCAACCCCGTGCCGACGCTGCCAATATGCTCCATAAAATGCGAAGCACCCCGCTCGGCGGCGGTTTGTTCGTCGGTAATCAAAACGGCATACGGGTCAATAATCAGCCGGTCGCGCGTACCCGTAAAATTTACTTCGTCCAACAGCCATTCCGTTTTGGTATAAGCGCCGGCCCCCAGCACCAGTTTAGTTTTGGGGTTTAAAAAACCGGACGGAATGTTTTTAAGCGTGTAGGATTTACCGTCTTTCACCACGGTATGGCCGGCATTGGGGCCGCCCACGCGCACGCAATAATCGTAGTTGCCTTTGTAAGACAAATAGGCCGAAATTTTACCTTTTCCTTCATCGCCGGCTTGACCGCCGCAGACAATATCAATCATACTTTTCCTCCGCCAGTTCACGCGCGCGGCCCAGGTAAGTTTCCGGGCGAAGCGCCGCCAGTTTGGCACGGGTTGGCCCGTCCAGGGACAGCCCGGATATAAATTCGTTTAATAACGCGGCGGTTATTTCCCGCCCGCGTGTAAAATCCCGCAAGGTTTCATAGGCGCGGGGATATCCCGCCGCGCGCAAAATCGTTTGAATGGCTTCCGCCAGTACTTCCGGATGTTGCTGGAGTTCAGCCCGCGCGGCCGGGCGGTCAAACGCAATTTTGGCCAGGCCTTTTTCCAGGGATTGGTAAGCCGTCAGCGCATACCCAAACGCCACGGGCATATTGCGAAGCACGGTAGAATCCGATAAATCCCGCTGCAAACGGGACACTGGCAACTTGCGCGAAAACAAATCCAGCAAAGCGTCCGCCAACTGCAAATTGCCTTCGGCGTTTTCAAAATCAATGGGATTTACTTTTTGCGGCATGGTGGAAGAACCCACTTCGCCCGCCGCTGTTTTCTGACGCACCAGTCCAGCGGAAATATAGTGCCATAAATCCCGGCACAAATCCAGCAAAATGATATGGATTCGCCGCAAATTATCAAAAAGCTCGGCATAGCTGTCGCGCGGATCTACCTGGGTGGAAACCGGCGACAGAAAGAGTTTTATTTTGCGTCCGCGGTTAAGTTCCGCCGCCATTTTTTGCGCCGCGCGGGGCCAATTCACTCGGGGGAAAGCCGCATAGTGGGCATTAAAATTACCTACGGCGCCGCCGAATTTAAATGAAATTTTTTGTTGTTTTAAAAATTTTAACTGCCGGTTCAGCCGCTCGCAGAATACCCGCATTTCTTTGCCAAAAGTGGTGGGAACAGCCGGTTGCCCGTGGGTACGCGCCAACAGAACGGAGCGGGCCTCTTTGCGGGCCAGTTTGACCAGTTCTTTGTGCAATTTTTCCAGGGCGGGCAGCAGCACTTTTTCCAAACCGTCTGCCAGCAACAGTGCATAGGCGGCGCTGTTTACATCTTCGCTGGTCAGCGCGAAATGAAGCCAGTCCAGCCGGTCTTTGAGCGAGGTATTTTTAAATTTCAGCCGCAGGAAATACTCCAGGGCTTTTACATCGTGTTTGGTAGGCGGGATTTGTTGGTAGCCGTCAAATTCCAAAGCACGAATTAGGTCCAAATCTTGCTCGGTAAGCGTACTGGCGCAAGCCAGCAAGCGGCTTTCTTGTGCAGACAGAGGGGTAAAACGGGGTAGTTTTAAATCGGCAAGCAACTTAAACCAGGTGCATTCCACCCGCACGCGGCATGCGGCAAAGGCGGCTTCGCTCATCACACTTCTGAGCGCGCCCAGTCTGCCGCTATAGCGGCCGTCCAACGGGCACAGCGCCGGTATTTTCATACTTATATTTTACTAAATTCCAAGCGCCCGCGGGGCCAAAGCTTGGCCGCTCAATTATAAACCTGTTAGCGCAATTAAGTTGGAACACTCTATTCCCGCCTTTTCACGCTCTTTTTCTTACTTTTCCCGTTGAGAAAACCCCTCTGGGAAATTCCACCAAAACTTGTATTCTAAACACTTTATGGTTCTATATACTCCTTATAGGATTTCCCCCCTGTGGAGGTAAGACCAACCCATTTCGTATATCCTAAGCTTTGGCATACACTTTTTTGAAAAGCAGAATCAGACAAAAAACGGCATTTCCGCTTTTTGTCTGCACCGTCGTAGAGTAACGAAAATCCCTCCAACCCGGATCTATTATCCGCCGCTGCAATCTTTATTTGATGCATCAATCCATCCCTTTTATTGAGTGTTACCTCCCAATTATTACAAACATAAGTAGCATAGTAATCTTCATTTTCTTCTTTTAACTCACACGGAAGGTCAATATCTAATTCGGAAAAAGTATAGGGTACCATTCCAGGGTTTGCCAGCATATATACCGCTTCGGCTTTCATAATAGCATTCAATAAATTTTGAGCTTCAGCTATCCGGCTTTTTGCAACCGCTTTTTCATATTGCGGCAAAGCAACTGCCGCCAGTATGCCTATAATTAAAACAACCACTAGCAGCTCTATAAGCGTAAATCCGGCGTTTTTATGGCCGGGGAATATTTTTTGATAATTTTTGTGCATACGCAAAATTTATCAAAAAAAAAAAACGAGTCAAGGGACGAGCCGTCCCTCCCCACTCCATGCCCGTTAGCACGACTGGTTGGTCCACACGGTTAGTGCGATGTTGTACTCTTGCAAAACAACCAGCGGGCCGACGGCCCCACGCTAAACCCGCCTGCCCGGTACTTTGCTAACTGGTTTTAGAAATACCGCTTTCCTCATACCCGCCCCTTTTTGTATCCAACAAATATGCCAAAAGCCCCGGCAAAAACCGGGGCTTTTCTTTATCATTCAAATAATTATTTTACGGACGGCTCTTGTTTCAGTTCGGCTTGCTGGGTCTTGACTAATTCTTCGTACGGGCCGAATCCTTCCTGCACATTCCAGCCGCCGCCCAACGCTTTGGATAAATTGACAATCGCCGCCAATTCATCATTCCGGGCGGTCGCCAGATTCATTTCGGCGGAAAGCAAATTCTCTTCCACATCTAACAAATCCGTTACGCCAATGAGCCCGGCGTCCTCTTGCTTTTTCGTCAACTCATAGCTGCGCTGCATCGCTTCGGTTTGCTGTTTGTAGGAATCAAAGATTTCGCGGTTAATGCGGTTGGCGGCAATCGCGTCCAGCGATTCCTTAAACGCACCTTGCACCGTTTTTTCATACGAAGCCAACATCTCGCGGTATTGGGCTTCGGCTTTTTCGTTTTCGGCACGAATCTTTCCGCCTTCAAAAATAGGCGCCAGCAACTGCCCGCCGGCGGCCCATACGCCGGAAGATCCGGTAAACAAATTATTAAGCGCGCCGCTGGCATAGCCGGCAGAAGCCGTCAGCGGAATGCTGGGGAAATACGCCGCCCGGGCCGCACCGATATTGGCGTTGGCGGCAATCAGCTGCCCCTCCGCCGAGCGGACATCCGGCCGCCGGGCCAGCAAGTCGGAAGGCAATCCTTCGGGCACATCGGGAATGAGCGTAATTTCCGAAAGCGATTTGCCGCGCGGCGTTTGGTTTTCCACAATTTCCCGCGGCGATTTGCCCACTAACACCGAAAGAGCGGTTTCGGTCTGTGCAATTTTCAGCCGCAGCTGTTGTTCCTGCGCCTGCACGCTGGCCATATTGGCTTCCACGCGTTTTAAATCCACTTCCGTACAATAACCGTTTTTATAGCGGCTGGTATAGATGCGTACATTTTCTTTGCGCGCTTCCAGGGTGCGTTGGGCAATTTCCAGCTGAGCGTCCAGCATGCGAAGCGAAAAATAATTTTTCGCTACATCAGCCGTTAGCGTCAGCTGAATGGTATCCCGTGCGGCCTGGCTGGAAAGCAGTTGGGCCCGCGCGGCTTCACTCAAGCGGCGGTATTTACCCCATAAATCCAATTCGTAGGAAACCGACACATTGGCTGTGCTTTGCGTCTGCCCGGATCCGGCTTGACTGCCGGCCCGGCCCGACTCGGCCGCCGCCGATAAACTGGGCAGCTGGTCGGCGGTGGCAATTCCTACCTGGGCGCGCGCCTGATCCACCCGCGCAATCGCGGCCTGTAAATCTTTATTGTGTTCCAACGCATCGGCTTCCAGCTGGTCTAACACCGGGTCCTGGAACACTTCCCACCATTTTGCCTGGGTAAACACGCTAAAATTATCGGCGGCTTCGCCCTGCGGCAAATCCAATTCCGGCTGTTTATAGTTGGGGCCCAGCATACAGCCCGCCAATAAAACGGACGCCGCAGCCACCGCCCCAAAAGATTTAAATTTCATACATGCTCCTCTTTCGTTTCAATTTTCTCAGACGGCTGATTTTCTTTCTTTTTTCGGCCGCCGCTTAATAACCAGAAGAATAACGGTACAAATAACGGCGCAATCAGCGTGGCGGCTAACATACCAAAGACCACCGCCGTACCAATGGCATGGCGGCTGGCCGCACCCGCACCGGAACTGATGGCCAGCGGCACACAGCCCAAGATAAAGGCCAGCGAAGTCATCACAATCGGGCGGAAACGCAGCTTGGCCGCTTCCACGGCGGCCTGGGCGGTTTCCATTCCCTGCTGCTTGAGCATTACCGCAAACTCCACAATCAAAATGGCGTTTTTGGCCGCCAAACCTACCAGCGCCACCAACGCAATCTGGAAGTAAATATCGTTGGATAATCCGCGCGCCCAAGTGCCGGCCAACGCCCCAAAGATAGCAAACGGAACCGCCAGCAATACGGCTACCGGCAAGCTCCATTTTTCATACTGGGCCGCTAAAATAAGGAACACGACCAGCATACCCAACAAGAGCGCCATGGCCGAGGAATTGCCGGACAGTTTTTCCTGATAAGTGGTACCCGTCCAAGCCAGCGTAAAACCGGAATCCAATACTTCCTTGGCGGTTTCCTCCACGGCGCGGATAGCGTCGCCGGAGCTGTATCCCGGGGCCGGGTTCGCCATAATTTTAGCGGCCGGGAATACATTAAACCGTTCTACCACATCGGGCCCCAACACCGG
Organism: uncultured Elusimicrobiales bacterium; assembly: GCA_944325225.1. GTDB lineage: Bacteria > Elusimicrobiota > Elusimicrobia > Elusimicrobiales > Elusimicrobiaceae > Avelusimicrobium. The sequence goes on along the minus strand of CALUZQ010000015.1, from coordinate 27,290 downwards.
GGTCAGCGTTACCAGCGTGGAAAGCGGCACCATCGCCCCGGAATTGGAACGAACATAAATGCCGGAAATCTGCTCGGGCTTGGCGCGGTATTGTCCGTCCGCCTGCAGCATTACCTTGAAACTGCGGCCGGAGTAGGTAAAGTCGTTGACATAATAAGTACCAAAAGTACCCTGCAGCGTGGTATAGAGTTCCGACAGCGAAACCCCCATGGCCTGCGCTTTAATTTCGTCCACATCTAACTTATACTGGGGAACCGCCGCCGAGAAAGTAGTGCTTACGCTGGAAAGCTCCGGCCGCTTTTTGGCGGCTTCAAGAAATTTTTGCGTTTGGGCTTCCAGCGCTTCGCTGCCGCCGGAACTGCGGTTTTGGATATATCCTTCCAAGCCGCCGGTAGTACTCATACCCATAATCGGCGGCGGATTAAACGGCATTACCACGGCCGCGGGAATTTTGCTCTGTGCCAAGGCATACAGCCGGGCGACAAGAGAGCTGGAAGAAAGGTCTTTGGATTTGCGGTCTTCCCAGGGTTTCAACATCACAAACGAAGAAACCGCATTCCCTTTCTGCGTACTGCTCAGCAAATCAAACCCGGAAAAGGTAAGCACCTGCGAAACGGCCGGCTGGGCCTGGATTAATTCTTCCAGCTGTTTGGCTACAGTATCGCTATTGGAAAGCGAAGCCGACGGGTCCAGCTGGGCCGCCACCATAATAACGCCTTGGTCCTCGTCCGGCAGCAAACTGCCGGGCACGATTTTAAACAATCCCAAAGCCGCCAAAAAGACCAGCCCGATAAGCACCCCCGATACCATCAGCCGGCGAATAAAAAACGCTACAGCCGTGCTGTATTTGCCGGTTAATTTTTCAAAAAACAGATCAAACTGATAGAAGAATCCGCGGGTGGGGTGTTCCTGTTTTTTAAGCAACAGCGCGCACAAAGCAGGCGTAAGCGTTAAGGCCACCAACCCGGAAATAATTACCGATACGGCAATCGTAATGGCGAACTGTTGGTACATAACCCCCGTCAGCCCGCCCATAAACGCTACCGGCACGAATACGGAACACAGCACCAGCACAATGGCTACCACCGGGCCGGATACTTCGTCCATGGCTTTGACGGTGGCCTCTTTAACGGGCAGATTCTCCTCGTGCATAATGCGTTCCACATTTTCAATGACCACGATGGCATCGTCCACCACGATACCAATCGCCAGCACCAGCCCGAACAGCGTCAGCGTATTGATGGAAAAGCCCAACAGCAGCATACCCGCAAACGCACCCACAATGGAAACCGGCACCGCCAGACAAGGAATCAGCGTTGCGCGCCAGTCTTTCAGGAACAGATAAACCACCAAGAACACCAAAATCATCGCTTCAATCAGCGTGTGGATTACTTCTTTAATAGAAGCAGTTACGAACAAGGTGGTATCGTAAGCGACTTTGTAGTCAATATCCAAATCCGGCGGGAAGTTTTGGGCGATTTCCTGCATATGTGCGTCCACCGCTTTAGCCGTGGCTACGGCATTGGCGCCCGGCGAAAGATACACGCCTATCGGCACGGCGGGTTTTCCGTTAAAACTGCCGTTAAATTCATAAGTTTGACTGCCTAATTCCACCTGGGCCACATCTTTTAACCGCAGGGAGGTGCCGTCCGGATTGGCGCGCAGGATAATTTCTTCAAATTCTTTGGGATCCGTTAACCGGCCCGGCGCAATAATGGAATACATACGATCCACTTTTACCGGCAGCGGCGGCTGACCGATTTTGCCGGCGGCGCGCTGGGCGTTTTGCGCCTGTACGGCGGCCACTACATCGCTGACGGATAACCCGCGCTGGGAAAGCACATCGGGCTTAATCCAAATACGAATCGCATAATCGTTGGCGGACATTACCTGCGCGTCCCCCACGCCTTCAATGCGTTTCAAATCGTCCACAATGTTCAAAAGCGCATAGTTGCCGATGGTGGTCGTATCCGAATGGCCGTTGGGCGAATACAAAGCAATCAACTGTAAAATGGCCGACGATTTTTTGTTTACTTCCACCCCGTAGCGGCGCACATCTTCGGGCAAAGTAGCGGTAGCGCCCTGCACCCGGTTGTTGACATTAATCATGGCCTGGTCCGGGTCCGTGCCGACTTTAAACGAAACCGTAAGCGACATATCCCCGTTGGAGGACGAAGTGGAATTCATATACAGCATATCTTCCACCCCGTTTACCTGCTGTTCAATCGGGGCGGCCACCGTATTGGCAATCACTTCCGGGCTGGCCCCCGGATAGGAAGCCGACACCTCAATCGTAGGCGGGGTCAAATCCGGGTACTGCTCAATGGGCAGCATGGTGATAGACACAATCCCCGCCAGCGAAATAAGCAGCGAAATAACCGTAGAAAAAATCGGCCGGTTAATAAAAAATTTAGAAAACATAGCCGCTCCTTATTTCTCGGCCGCATTCGCGGGCTGAGCAGCCGCCGGAGCCGGCGCAGATTCTGCCGCTTGGGCGGCCGGTTCCGCTTGGGCGGATTGAGCCGCCGGGGCGGAAGGTTCCGTTTGGGCGGCCGGCTGGGCACCGTCCGTTTCCGCGGTCGGAGCCGCTGCAGCGGCGGAATTGTCCGCCTGCGGCAAGGCCTGGGTATCCGGCGCTTCGGACGCTTCTATTTCTTCTTCCAGCACAGCTACACTGCGGCCGTCCTGCGAAAGGGGCTGTTCGGATGCTGTGGGCTGGGGCTGAGTAAAATCTTTCAGCTGCACTTGCACCTGCTGCCCGGGGCGCACTTTAATCAGCCCTTCGCTGACGATGCGTTCCCCCGCTTTTAATCCGTCGGTTACGATATACATATCATCTTGCAGCTGGGCCTGAATGGGCCGGGCCACAATGGTATCATTGGCGTCAATCACATACGCCATCATACCTTGGGCGGTGTTAAGCACGGCTGAGGAAGGAATCAAAATAGCATTCTTGTAAGTAGCCCCCACTAAGCGCACCCGCACAAACTGCCCCGGCATAAGGGCGCGGGAATTTTTGGGGTTGGCAAATTCGGCTTTCATGGCCAAGCTGGAAGTTTGGGTATTTTCGGTACTGTCAAAGAAAACAATCTTTCCTTTTTCCGGATAAATTTTGCCGTTGTTAAGCAATACTTCCACATAAATAGGCGCATCGGCCGCGGCAGTGCGGCGGTATTGGTCGGCCGCTAATTTGTCTTGCTGTTCTTCGGTGCCGATGGAAATCTGCCCGGAAATAAACCCGGCGGACAATTTTTCAAACTGACGGCTGGGCATAGAAAAGTTCACATACAACGGGTTAATTTGTACCATCGTGGTCAGCAAGCCGGATTCCCCCGCCGGAGAAATCAAACTGCCTACCGACTGGGCTTCTTTGCCCGCAATCCCGGAAATGGGCGCGGTAACTTTGGTATAGCCCAAATTAATTTCCGCATCGCTTACGCCGGCTTTGGCTACTTTCACATTGGCCTGGGCCGTTTCATAGGCGGAAAGCGCATTGTCGTAATCCTGCTGGCTGACGGCATTATCGGCACGGAGTCGTTTCATGCGCGAATAAGTGCGTTTGGTACGCCGTTCTTCAGCTTGGGCCTGAGCCAGGGCTCCTTCGGCTTTTTCCAACGCCACTTTATATTCCGTATCATCTATTTGAAACAGCTGCGTCCCGGCGGTAACATATTCCCCTTCGTTATATAAACGGGCTTGCAAAATACCGCCTACCTGGGCGCGAATTTGAATATCCAGCGACCCTGCCACCTGGGCCGGGTATTCAATGTCCCAGGGCAAATCTTTCTGAATGACTGTAATCGCATTGACTGCAGCCATAGGCAAAGTGCCGGCTTGTTCCGCTTTTTTGCAACCGCAAAAAAACGGAGCCAACAGCAACGAGGCGGTTAGAACCGCCGGTACAAAAAACTTTTTATTCATGGGCAAATCCCCTCTGTAATAACAATAGCGCGAGTAAGAACGCGTTGTTTCATTGTATAAAATTTCTTTGTATCTTTTGACACACAAAGATATATTATCCCCGCTGACAAGCCGCTCCCAAACGCATATAATAAAAGAAAGATCATTCTGTGGGGGCAGTTATGAAAATCAATTCGTTGGAACAACTCATTGGCAATACGCCGCTGGCCGAGGTAACCCATTTAAATCCCGGTCCGGGGCGGGTGTGGGCCAAGCTGGAGATGTTTAATCCCTTCAGCATCAAAGACCGGGCGGCGCTCTTTATTTTAAACGCGGCCGAAAAAGAGGGCCGGCTGGCACCCGGCGCGACCCTGGTGGAACCCACCAGCGGCAATACCGGCATCGGACTGGCTTTTCTGGCCGCGGTACGCGGATACCAACTGATACTGACCATGCCCGAAAACATGAGCGCCGAACGCATTAAACTGTTAAAAGCGCTGGGCGCCAAAATTGTGCTGACCCCCAAAGCCGACGGCATGCGCGGAGCCATAGAAGCCGCCCAACAAGTGCTGGCCCATACGCCCGGCGCTTTTATGCCCGGCCAGTTTGACAACCCCCACAACGCCCAAGCGCACGAAGAAACCACCGGCCCGGAAATCTGGCGTGATTTAAACGGAGAAGTGGATTTTTTTGTAGCCGGCGTGGGCACCGGCGGCACCTTAACGGGAACAGGCCGGTATTTAAAAAAACAAAATCCCCGGATTAAAATTATTGCGGTAGAACCGGCCGACTCGCCGCTGTTGTCTGCGGGAAAATCCGGCCCGCACGGCATACAGGGCATTGGCGCCAACTTTATTCCGGCCGTGTTGGACCGGTCCTTAATAGACGAAGTAATCCCCGTACAAACGCAAGATGCCTATCAAACGGCCCGGCGGTTGGGCGCTTCGCAGGCGATTTTGGCCGGTATCTCCGGCGGCGCCGCTTTATGGGCCGCTTTGCAAGTAGCCAAACGGCCGCAAAACGCGGGAAAAAATATCGTTACCGTTTTGCCGGACAGCGCCGAACGATACCTAAGCACCGGATTATTTGAATAAATCCTATTCTCCTATTACAATATATATATGAAGAAAATGTGTTGGATTGTTTTATGCGGAATACTGATTCTGCCCGGTCTGATACAAGCACAGCCGGGCGGAGAAGAAATTGTAATTGAAATGACGGGGGCGGCCAGCACCCCGCAGGAAAGTGTGTCCATCTGGGACAAAAATGCCCGGCAGCTGACTAAAATCTTCCGCGGCAAAACCCGCACCGATGTACTGTACCGGGTGGAGAATGTTTCTTCCAAAGATGATATCCTGCCCGCCGAGGACGGCAAAGAATATGCCTTCGTGCGCTACGGAAGCGACGACGGCGATTACCGCAAATTTTTGTTCAAAGCCGAGGATCCGCAAACTTTCCTGGCCTGCGCTGCCGATATTGCCGATGTGCTGGCCGTCAATAAAAAATACAAGGTCAATATGGGCGTCAGCCGGCGCGATTTTTTGCGCCGCTACGAAAACCAAACTACTTTAATGAATCTGGCCGATCAAACAGCTGGGACGGTTTATCAAGTATATAAGCTGAATTATTCCGATATCAATCACAAGAAACCGTCCCCGCATTATTTTGTATTTGAAAACGATGCATTGATCCAAACTTACGCAGGCGATGATGCCTACTACCAATTTGTGGAAGAATTATCCAACCGCAATAAAGAAAAAACTCAACAAACCCAGGCCGCCCAACAGGCCCGACAAGCCCAACTGCAAAAAGAACGGCAGGCAGCGTTGGAACGCGCCAACCGTCCGGTACGAAAAGCACTCGTTTCCGGCGGAACCGCCACGGATCAGGCCTATATGCCGCGCGCCGTGAATGCCACGCCGCTGCCCGCCTTAACGCCCAGCAAAATCCCGGCCGGAACCCCGCTGCCTACTCGGTAAATTCCGTCAAGTGCTTGCACAAACCGCTAATTTTGCTCGTACAGCTTTTCCTATTGGGATAGGACGAACGGTCTAAATACCAATGCAACACCACTTGCGCCTTGCCATTACTGCAAGTAACCCCAGTGTCCCCTTTATTGCCCATACATAAGTCTACATGGGCTTCCGGATGTCCCGCCGTGCCGCCGTTATAATCTATGATAAAATTACCGCATTCAAAATGTCCGGATCCTTGCCCCGTAGCAATACAGCCCGGAATATCTATGTCCAGCCCGGTTACATCATCCGGCGGATAGCTGCCGTTGGCCATATAATACCGCTCCAAAGATTCTTTTACGGTTTTTAGGGTAGGGACTTGCCCCATTACGCGGGACTTCCATACGGCCTTTTCATACTGCGGCAAGGCCACCGCGGCCAGAATGCCAATAATTAATACCACCACTAACAGCTCTATAAGCGTAAATCCGGCATTTTTATCACCGGGGAATGATTTTTGATAAGTTTTGTTCATACGCAAAATTTATCAAAAAAAAAAAACAAATCAAGGCCTTCCAGCGGGCGGAACGCGAGGCCCGTTCAAGGAACTAAGTTGAGCCGCATTGTTTCTGAAAGGTTGCTCCACGAAACAACCCCTTCCGGGGGCTTTCAATCCGGGGACTCCGGCCAAACAGCGTTTTGCCCTATACCGGTGCTTATACAATCAGCCAACAACCTGTTGGGAATATCGCTGCAAAAGGGCAAGTCCGCCCCCAATTAGGGCAGCCGCTTTTTGGTACTTTTCCCGTCGTAAAAATACACCCCGATTTCAGGGAGCGCTTCCCGCCGAGAGAAAAAGCCCCGCCAATGCTTTTTTATATCATTCCGCTCTAAATAACCTATTTTTCCGCATACCCAAAACGCCAGATATTTTATAATGAAAGTATGCATATGGATCCGGTTTCTCTTTCCTCATTTGGAATAGCAGGTTTACTGTTTATTGCCCTGCAGGTATTTGTTACGGCCCACATTCTGTGCCATAAGGACGATGTAAAAAGTTCCATTGGCTGGATAGGGCTCGTTTGGCTCACGCCGATTGTGGGCAGTATTTTTTATATTGTTTTTGGCATCAACCGCATTCGCCGCCGGGCCCTGGCGCTGCGCAACAAAGGGCCGGATATTTTTACCGTTACCGGTAAAACCGAACAAGAAATTGAAAAAGAAATTCCCCGCCCTTTTCTGCAATTATTGCGGCTGGGCTATAAAGTACATCCCCAGCGCTTTGCCTTGGGCAATCACGCAAAGCCCTTTGTAAATGGGGACGCCGCCTACCCGGAAATGTGCAAACTGATTGCCGGCGCAAAAAAAGAAGTGCTGATGCAAAGCTATATTTTTAATAACGACCGCGCCGGACAACTGTTCCTGGACGCTTTCAAACAAGCCGTAAAAAATGGGGCCAAAGTAAAAGTGCTGGTGGACGGCGTAGGGCTGAATTATTCCAAGCCAACGATTGCCGCGGCTTTAAAGAAGCTCAAAGGCGTGGAGTTTTCCGTCTTTCTGCCGTCTAAACAGCCGATTAATTTGCCGTTTGTCAATTTGCGCAATCACCGCAAAATTTTAATTGTGGACGGCCGCACCGCTTTCTTTGGCGGTATGAATGTGGCGGACGGCAATTTGGTAAAAACCAACCCCAAAGAACCTATCATAGACATCACTTTTAAGGTAGAAGGGCCGGTGGTGGACCAAATGTCCCGCGTGTTTGAAGAAGATTGGATTTTCTCCGGCAAGAAAAGTTTTGTTCCGGCCTCTTTCCACGCTTCGGGCCCGCTGCCCGGCACCATGCCAGCCCGCATCATTCCGGACGGACCCGACGCCGATTACGACAAAGTGGAACTCATGGCGCTGGGGGCGCTGTCCTGCGCGCAGAAATCGGTTCATATTGTAACGCCTTATTTCCTGCCCGAGAACAACATTTTGACTTCCCTGGAAATTGCCGCCATGCGCGGCGTAGAAGTGGAAATTATCCTCCCCTCCAAGAGCAACATTGTGGGAATGGACGGCGCCATGCGGGCAAATTTTAAACGCCTGCTGGCCAAAGGCGTAAAAATTTTCCGCACCCAGCCGCCTTTTGACCACAGCAAAATAATGGTGGTGGACGGGGCTTGGCTGTTTGTGGGTTCCGCCAACTGGGATGTGCGCAGTTTTAAGCTGAATTTTGAATGCAATATGGAATGTATGGATAAACAACTGGCCGAAGAGGTATTAAAAATTATCGCCCATAAAAAATCCCATGCCCACAGCGAAAAATGGGACCAACATATCCGGCCGCCCTTGCTTCGCAAACTGGCCGATAACGCCCTGCGCCTGCTGACGCCTTATTACTGATTATGTTTTATAAACAGCCCCGCTCCCCCGAAGAAGTATTGTTGGAACACGGCCAAGCCGCCCGGCAAGCCCTGCCCCGGCAATTTACCGTGTGCGTGTGGAACTGGCAAAAAAGCAAACAAAAAGAGTGGGCCACCGAATTTACCCGGCTCGCCCAAGCGGCCGATTTGTTTCTGGCTCAGGAAGTACGCCGCTCCACCGCAGTTAAAACCCTCATGGAAAATACCCCTTACCACTGGAGCGGCGCCGTAAGCTTTTTTTCCCTCAAAGACCAAAACCCCATTGGAGTAGCCACCGGCTGCACGGCCAAACCGCTAAAAATCTCCTTCGCGGCCGCCGAGCGGGAACCCATTCTGCGCGTGCCCAAAATGACGCTGGCCACCCTCGTACCCCTGCAGGATTCGCCCCAGCCGCTGTTGGTCATTAATATACACGCCATCAATTTTACCGGGCTGACCCCTTTTCAGCACAATTTAAAGAGCGCGGCCGAAATGCTGTTAGGATTCAGCGGGCCGGTCCTTTTAGCCGGGGATTTTAACGCCTGGAACCTGCGCCGCAGGCGCTTGCTGCAAAGTATGGCCAAATCCGCCGGGCTAAGCGAAGTGGCTTTTGAACCGGACGACCGCACCCGCTGGCTGGGCCGCCCGGTGGATTATCTATTTGTGCGCGGGCTCAAGGTGTTAGCCAGCGGGGTGCGCATTACCCGCGGGTCGGACCATAACCCGCTGCTGGCGCGGCTGGAAGTATTTTAAGCCCTGGCCGCCCCGGGCGGCCCAGCCAAATATGGTAAAATATAAGTAATTATGAACACATCAGACAATAAAGCCGTGTATTTTAAACGCGAAGCCCTCAAAAGAGTTGTAGAAGCTTTTGATAAAGGCACGCTGGAAAAAAACGCGTACCGTATCCCTTTTGAAGTCATTCCTCCGGATTCTAAATCCGCGGTGCGCTGCTGTATTTATAAAGAACGGGCCGTATTCCGCGCCCGCACGCTGGCGGCAATGGGCTGCAGTGTGGAAAAGGACGACGAAGCCACCTCGCTCAACGACTATGCCAAACAGGCGCTGCTGCGCAAAGCCGTGCCCGAAGTACCGTTGACGGTAATGGATATCGCCTGCAAGGGCTGCGTAAAAGCCCGCCACATCGTTACCGAGGCCTGCCAGGGCTGTTTGGCCCGGCCGTGCCAGCAGGCGTGCAAATTCGGGGCGATTTCTTTTTCCGACGGGCGCTCCCACATTGATCCCGAAAAATGCAAAAACTGCGGGCAGTGCAAAGCCGTCTGCCCCTACAACGCCATTACTTATGTGCCGGTTCCGTGCGAGCAATCCTGCCCGGTGGACGCCATTCACAAAGGCGAAAACGGATTTGCCGAAATTGATTTTGACAAATGTATCTCCTGCGGGCACTGTATGGACGCCTGTCCGTTCGGCGCTATTATGGAACGCAGCCAGTTGATTGATATTTTAAGCCAAATTCAAAGCCATAATAAAGTGTGTGCGATGATTGCGCCGTCTATCGTGGGCCAATTTGACTGCACGCTCCCGCAGCTGATGACGGCTGTCAAAAAAGCCGGTTTTGATAAAGTAACCGAAGTCGCCGAAGGAGCCGATATCACCACTGCCAACGAAGCACGCGAATTGGTGGAGCGGCTGGAAAAAGGCGCCCGGTTCATGACGACTTCCTGCTGTGCGGCGTGGATTCAAGCCGTCAAAAAACACCTGCCGGCCTTGAAAGAATTTGTATCCCACACCAAAACCCCGGCCGCTTATACGGCGGAAATTGAAAAGAAAAACGGATTTGTAACGGTCTTTGTGGGGCCGTGCGTGTCTAAACGCGTGGAAGGAATGGAAGATCCGAACATTGACTTTGTAATGACCTACGAAGAACTCGGCGCCATGTTAGACGCCAAAGGCATCAACCCCGCCGAATGCGAAGAAACCCCGCTGGATCCCAAAATTTCCGGCGAGGCCCGCTACTACGGCGTAACCGGCGGCGTAGCCCAAGCGGTAGAAAATGCCATCGCCGGCAAACGCCCCTTCAAGAAAATGGCCATCAACGGGCTGGATAAGAAAACGATGATGATCTTAAACGCGTATGCCAAAGGCACGGGCGACTTCCAGCTGTTGGAAGTGATGAGCTGTAAAGGCGGCTGTATTGGCGGGCCGTGCACGCTTAAAAAGCAGGCGGCCGTCATCAAACCGATTAAAGACTTGGTGGCCCAAAGCCCCAAAGTGCCCTGCGCCCTGGACGAAAAGAAAGAAGAAAAATAGCGTTTATCTTTCTAAACCAAAACCCCCGCTCCAAAGAGCGGGGGTTTTTACAAGAAAATTACATCGGGTAAGTACACTTACTGGCCCATCCTCCGTGCATAATACCTTCGCTAGGCACATTCATTATTCGCTTGCAAAAGCCCCCTCTACACTGCCAGTTTTCTACACAATACAATTGATCTGTTTTTAACAGTTGGTTTCCACTCATAGAAGTCATAAAATAATAAAATCCGTTACCTTGATATTTCCCATCCGTACGAGTCACACCAATGTGCTGTCCAATCCCAGCAGTACCTACGGCGGTTTGTGAGAGAACCAATTTCCATGTACCGTTCGTACGCGTTTTCGCATCAACTTTTTCCCATGGAATTTCAATATCTAAATCAGCAAATTCTTTTGCATAAACACCATTTGCCAAATAATAACTTTTTTCTGCTTGAATAATGGTACGAATAGCTGTTAGTGCTTCGGCAGTGCGTGCTTTTTCTACAGTTTTCTCATACTGCGGGAGCGCCACCGCTGCCAGAATTCCAATAATTAAAACGACCACTAACAGCTCTATTAGCGTAAATCCGGCGTTTTTATCACCGAAGAATGATTTTTGATAATTTTTGCTCATACGCAAAATTTATCAAAAAAAAAAACGAGTCAAGGCCTTCCAGTCCACGGGTTTCTGCCTTGAACAGGGTTTTGCAAAATACGGTGCTGACGCAAAAGGGGAACAACAGGTTGGAGATATGTCCGCAAAAGCGAGCCGCCCCTCCCTACTCTTTGCCCGTTCATACGATTAGTTCGGGCCACATTGTTTTGCACTGTTGCACTCTACCGCACCTTGCCGGGGGCAGCCCATTGGGGCTCGGCCAAGGGGGTTGCCAATTACGATGCTGACGCATGAGGGAAACAACAAGTTGGGGATATTTTTATAAATGGATTCCAGCCAGCGGGGCAAAGCTTGGCCGCCCTTCTCTAGCCCCATTCACACGATGAAGTTAAAATTTCTGTAAAACCGGGCTTATCATAACACCAAAGCAATAACATAAAAAATCCCGCTCTTTAGAGCGGGATTTTATTAAACACGGCTTAAAATGGATTTTCCGAACATTCGTTGCGGCAAATATCTATTACCCGGCTCTTTAAATTAAAACCAATGCGAATGAGGGTATCTTCGTCGTTCCAATTTTCATACGACACAAACACCGCATCGCCGATCCGTTCCACTTTGGAAGGAAAATTTATTTTTTCATCAAAATCCAAGCGAAACAATGCCCGCAGCCGCTGGAAACTTTCTTCCGTCATATAAGATAAATCCAGCGGATTGGCCGCCACAATCACATACAGCAAAAAAATCTTTCCATTACTGGCTTCCATCTGCAGCCATTCCCTCCGGCCCTTCATCAGAGCATAGAGTGAGGTCAGCTGGCTCTTGGCCAAATCTTTGCCCAACATTTCCTGTACTTTTTGGACAAACGGGCTGGAATCGTCCATCATTTTTTCATAGCACAGTTTTTCATAGGTTTCTTCTTTCAAAACCCGCAAAGCATACCAGTTCGTGGTGGAATTTACATAAGACGCATATTCCAACTCCGCCGCCTGCACTTGCTGCAGCCACTGGGGATAACCTTGTGCAAACGAGGAAACAGCCACCAACATACATACACCCAAAAATAAGAAACAACGCTTCATATCAATTCCTCCTTTTTATCCCCATTTCCTTTTATAAAACCCCGCTCTGTTTAAGGAGCGGGGTTTTAAAACATTGCTGCAAAAGCTCCAGCCAATAATTAGCGTTTGGAGAACTGGAAGCGTTTGCGGGCGCCGGGCTGACCGGGTTTCTTTCTTTCCACCATACGGGGATCGCGGGTCAGATAACCGGCTTTTTTCACGGCTTTTTTAAGATCTTCGCTGATTGCCGCCAAAGAGCGCGCAATCGCATGGCGCAACGCACCGGCTTGGGAAGAAATACCGCCGCCAATTACTTTCGCGGTTACATCGTATTCTTTTTCCAAGTTGGTTACCACAAGCGGCGCCTTGACGGCGGCTTTGCAGCGGGCGTGGTTGCCAAAGTATTCGTCCAAGGATTTCGCATTGACTGTAATCTGGCCTTTGCCTTTTAACAACTGCACTTGGGCGACGGAGGTTTTTCTTCTTCCGGTTTTAAGTTCTTTCGTATTGTTCATAAATTTCTATCCCTCTTATTTACCAAAGCGTTCGGTGAAGGCGTGTTCTTCGCCGGCGAATAATCTCAAGCGTTTCATTCTGGGCGCGCGGAGTTTGTTTTCGTCCAACATTCTCTTTACGGCCAATTCCAATACTCTGGTGGGGTTCTTTTCCAACACTCTTTTTACCGGCGTTTCTTTGGCGCCTTTAGCATAACCGGAGTGAGAGAAGTAAACCTTCTGTTCCATTTTGTTGCCGGTCAGTTTGATTTTGCCGGCGTTGGTAACGACGACAAAGTCGCCGCAGTCCATATGAGGCGTATAAGTTCTTTTATGCTTCCCCATCAGCAAGACGGCAATTTCCGTAGCCAGTCTGCCCAGGGTTCTGCCCGTGGCGTCAATATGATGCCATTTGCGGGTGGTTTCTACTTCCTTGACGGAAGGCAAAAAAGTTTTTGTCATAATTTTTGTTTCTACCTTTTGTAATTAATGCGCAGCGGAGTGGTGGCCGCTGTCTTAATGACTCGTGGTTTCCTATATATTATATCAAAATTTAGGATTTTTTACGGCTTTTATTGCAGCCGCGCCAAAGTTTGGGAAAACAGCGCTTCAATTTCGGCCAGGGTTTCCAGCCGCACAAAGCGGCCGCGCACCTCGGCCGCGTTAGGAAAATCTTTAATCCAGCCGCCCGCCGTTTTGCGGCTGCGGTTGACACCGATGCGCTCCCCATAATAAGCCGCATTCTCGCGGATTAATTCCAGGTAAATCATCAAACGGTTCTGCGTCGTTTGGGAAGCCGGCTCCCGGCCCTCCAAAACATCTATAATATCCCGGAAAATAAACGGGTTTCCCACCGCCCCGCGCCCAATCATAATACCGGCACAGCCGGCCTGAAAAAATTGCTGCGCCACCGCGGCATTGACGATGCCGCCATTTCCAATCACGGGGATTTTTACCGCCGCACACGCTTCTCCCACGGCTTCAATGTTGGGCGGACCGCTATGTACATCTACCGCCGCGCGGGCATGCAGGGTAATAGCGCTGGCACCCGCCTGCTCGGCCAGTTTGGCCAGCCGAACAGCTAAAAATTCTTTGTGGTTCAGCGCAATACGCGTTTTTAGCGTAACGGGTATTTTCACGCTTTTTACCGCGGCTTCAATCAGCCGGCCCAGTTTGGCTTCGTCTTTCATCAGCACGCAGCCCGCACCGGCTTTGTTGATTTTTTTTACCGGGCACCCGGCATTTAAATCCACGATATCGGCGCCTTGCTGTTCCGCCAGCCGGGCGGCCTCGGCGATAGTTGGTTCGTCTGCCCCGAAAATTTGCATAGAAACCGGGTGTTCCTTGGGATTCACCTGCAGCATTCGCCCACTTTTTTCATTACCGTAATGCAAGGCATGCGCGGAAACCATTTCCGCACACACAATCCCCGCGCCGCCTTTTAGACACAGCACCCGAAACGGGGAATCCGTAATCCCCGCCATGGGGGCTAAAAGCAAATTGTTGGGAGCCGTAAAGGAACCAATCGTCAGCGGGCGGACAGCACTCATAACACCTTCTTCCAGCGGCCCAACTTAGGAGCCAGCACCGTCTTTTGGCGTGCCAGGCAGGAACGCATAATCTGCCGGGCTTCTACAAATGTGTTCTTAAATTCCAGGGAATCTATAAACCCATCATGCCCAAACCCGCCCGCCAGGACATGGTCCGTTACGGCAAAACGATAAGTTTCCTGCGGGCGAATAATCCGGCCGTTATCCAACACGATCTGACGGATTTTTTTACCGTCAGGAGTATCGGCATACGAAACGGTAAACCCGGCAATCTGCGGAAAATTGTCCTTGGCGTTTAAAGAAAGTTCCATGGCTTTTAAAAAAGCCGCGCCTTTAATAGTAAGGAAAGTAATGTTATCCCCGTACGGATAAGCTTTGTACAAATCATACTCCGTCAGACGCCCCGCCGGCAGCGCACTGCGGATAGAATCGGAATTTAGGATTGCCCCGTCTAACTTGGACCATTTATACAGACATTGGGCCAACAAATCGCCCAATTCCGATTCGCCCGCCAAATCCATACCAATTGCTTCCGGCAGTTCCGCCACGCGGGCATTCATTTTTTTGCGTGTAGCCGCCCGCAAATCTGCCGCGTGGGCGGCGATTTCGGGGTCTTCACCGAAATTGTCCTTTAACAAAGCGATATCTTCAAAAGAAGTGCTTCGCAGCTGCCTGTTTTTATCAAAAAACAAACGGATATGGGCCACGCTGTCCAACTTAGAACCGGGATAGACAATAAAAGTGTCATTGATTTGATCCGTTTCGGCGTTTTCCCGGTCTTTATTGGAACTTAAAATTAACCCTATGCCGGGGTTTTCTTCGGCTACAGAAGTATCGGTTGCGCCGTCTTGCTGGGACGCGCCCAGGGAGCTGAGCACAATGATATAATCTACATTTTTTTCTTTCAAAAGGGCCGTCATCTCCTGGGCGACTTGCAAGGAATCTAATGCTTGAAGCCCCAATAAACGGGCTTTATTTTTGTTAACCGCCTGGGAGCTAACCAACCCGAAAATGCCAATTTTAATTCCGCTAATAGTGCGTATCTGATAATCGTGCAAAGGCCAGGGCAGTTTATTTTCCAACCGTAAATTAGATGCCACAAACGGATAAGGCAGTTTCTGCACAATGGTCCGCAGCGAAGGCCAGCCATACACCAAATCTTTATCGCTGATGGTTCCCGCGGTATAAGGCAAAGTGCGCGCCAGCTCCGCCACATAAGCGCCTTTGGTCATCGTGCCTTCGGGCGCGGAACCGAACCAGCTGCCGCCGTCAAATAACAAATAGGGCTCGCTGCGGCTCTGCAAGAATTTCTTCAGCACGGCATATCCGCCGGCTTCGCGGTTCTCCCAGCGCGGTTCCGGCCGCGACCAGTAAAAACCCTGCACATCAGCCGTATAATAGATATCAATATGCGTCAATTCTTCCCGTCCGCAGCCGCCGGCCAGGAACAAAACCGCCAACAGCCAGCTCCATCGTTTTCCATTCATATCAGCGTTGTTTGATTCTCCCGGTTTCAGGCGGCACCACCGTTCCCTCGCGCAGGGCGTCTTCCATTAAGTCGCGAATGGTTTTCGTCCCCGCCAGTTTTTTGTTTTGGGCCGGGATTTTTTTAAACATCCACCCTTCACTGCCGCCGCCGGCAATATAGGAATTGGTCGCCAGGGTGTATTTTTGACGATTCTGTATGGGCTTGCCGTCCACCCGAATTTCTATATCTTTAATTTTCCCTTTTTTGTTTTTCTTATACGAAATCGTCAGCCCCGAATAGGAATATAAGCTGTTGGGAGCAAAACTCTTTTTGATAAATTTCTTTAAAAAGCGGCCGTCCACCGTTACCAAGGTAATGGTATTGTCAAAGGGGTGGATATCAATTAAATCCCGTTTGGTAACGGACCCTTGGGGCATATCTACCCGCGTACCGCCGTTATTGTGTACGGCAATTTGGGCACCGGAATACGCCCGGACCAAATCGGCAATCCAATTATTCAGTGGCGCGTCCTGCCGGTCGTCCTGCTGGGGCAGGCGGCTCATAGCGGCAGCGGGTTCCCCCAGCACTTCGTCCACCCCCGGCTCGCGCAGCGAATCGGCGTATGCTTTGAGGGCTTCGTCCTCCCCCGTTTGAGCCACCGCCAACGGAATCAATTCCGATTTGGCCGACACAAATTTTCCGGTTTCGTCATCGGTTTCAACGCTGATGCGGCTGACATTTTTTAAATAACAGCCGCTTTCCACAAACAGCGTGCCGTTGATGTATTCGTTTTGAAAGATATTATGCGCATGCCCGCCCAGCACGATATGCACGCGCCCGCCAAATTTCCGGGCGATATCGCCGACATACGCCTTGGTGCCGTGTTTTTCGTCCTTTAAAGAATCGTGGACCAACACCACCACAAAATTGGGCTCTTTGGCTTCCACTTCTTTTAGGGCTTTTTCCAGCGCGTCCATCGGTTTGCCGTACGCGTATTGTTTGGAAGGGTTGGTAGGTTCCCGGTTTGCCAACCCGATAACTGCCACTTTTACGCCGTTCTCATCAAAAATTTTATAAGGAAGTACCGAAGGCGGATACTTACCGGTAGCCGTTTCAAAAAAGTTAGCGGCCAGCACGGCAAACTGGGCATTGGCTAACAGCGGGGCAAACCCTTCGTCCTTAAAATCAAATTCGTGATTGCCAATGGTGGCGGCGTCATAACTCATACGGTTCATCAGCTGCACGGCTTTAAGCCCTTGGGAGTTACGGGTTTCTACGGTACCGTTGGAAAAGTCGCCGCTGTCCAGCAGCAGGTAGTTGGCCGGGCCCGCTTTAATGACAGCCGCTAAAGCGGCAAAACCGCCCTGGCCGGATTTGGGATAAAAAAATCCATGCGTATCGCTGGTATGATAAATCGTCGTAGTTTTAGCCAGCAAGACCAGCGGCAACAACAAAAACACAGCCAATAATCCGGTTTTTTTCATAGCAATCTCCTGCCTATAAAGGGATAATTTATAGTAACAAAAACGCCGGCGCCGTTCAAGCAGGGGCCGTCTATTTTTGGCGGATCCGACCCGTCTGAGGCGGGGTGAGAGCCCCCTGTTTAAAATCGTCCTCTAAAATTTGGCGCATGGTTTTTTCTCCGGAGGGACGGACCGCTCCGTCCGGCAAGGTTTTAAACAGTTTTCCCTCGCTGCCGCCTCCCGCCACATAGGAATTAACCGAAACGGTATATTGTTTATCTTCCTGCAGGCGCTCGCCGCGCACCCAGATTTTTAAATTTTTGATTTTGCCTTTTTTCGTTTTCCGATACGAAACCGTCAACCCCGAATAGGCCAGCCGATTCCAGGGAACAAGGCCCCCGGCCACTAATTTTTTCAGAAATTCCCCGCTTACCGACGCCGTAACCACCGTATTGTCAAACGGATACAGATCAATAATATCCCGCCGGGTAATCTCCCCTTTCGCCAGTCCTACGCGCGCGCCGCCCGTATTGTGAATACACACATCGGCCGGAGCATACCGGCAGGTAGCGTCGGCCACCCAGTTATCGGTTGGGGAATCCATATGCCCGGGAATGAATGCTTTTTTATAAAAGGCGGCGGTGGTTTGCCCCACCGGTTCATCTACCCCCGGCT
Source organism: uncultured Elusimicrobiales bacterium (assembly GCA_944325225.1). Taxonomy (GTDB): domain Bacteria; phylum Elusimicrobiota; class Elusimicrobia; order Elusimicrobiales; family Elusimicrobiaceae; genus Avelusimicrobium. The sequence continues at coordinate 9,468 of CALUZQ010000015.1, read as the reverse complement.
CCCGCAGGGACTCGGCATACGCTTTGATTTTTTTATCCTCTCCCGTTTGGGCAATTTCCAAGGGAATCAACTCCGAACGGACCGATTTTATTTTTCCGGTTTTATCATCGGTTTGCAGGGTAATTTTAGTAACTTGTTTCAAGTGGGCGCCGCTTTCGGCAAGCAGAATGCCGCCGCGGATTTCGTTTTGAAAAATCTGATGAGCGTGCCCGCCCAGCACGATATGCACGCGTCCGCTAAATTGGCGACCAATGTCCCCTATATAATTAGGAGAACCGGGCCGGTCGTCGGCCAAGGAATCGTGCGCCAACACCACCACGGCGTCCGGGTGTTGTTTGGCCGCTTCGTTCAATGCTTTTTCCAACGCGGGAAGCGGCTTGGTAAATTGATATTTTTGACTGGGTTTGGTAGGATTTCGGTTGGCTAATCCGATAACAGCAATCCGAATGCCGCCAACGGTAAAAATTTGATAAGAACGCAACCCCGCCGGCAGATTTTCCCCCTCTTTGGGCTGGATATTGGCGGCCAGCAGCGGGAATCGGGCAGCGGCGGTCAAATTGTCAAACCCGTTATCTTTAAAAGCAAATTCGTGATTGCCAATCGTGGCGGCATGATACCCCAGCCGGTTCATCAGCCAAATGGCTTTCAGCCCGTTGGATTGTTGAGTTTCCACGGTTCCTTCGGCAAAGTCGCCGCTGTCCAACAGCAGGTATTCTTTCGGGCCGGCCGCCAACACCGCCGCCAACGCGGCCGCGCCGCCCCGCCCGGCTTGCGGATAAAAAAAACCGTGCGTATCGCTGGTGTGATACAGCGTGGCGGTCTTGCCAAAAACCGACAGCGCCCCACACAACAGCAACAAACTAAAAATAATTTTTTTCATCATATAAGACCGCGCCCGGTTGCGGGCGCGGCCTATTCCTTACGCAGCTAAACGCGAAAACGGCGAAATTTTGCGCAGCCGTTCAATAATCGGCGGCAGTTCGTTAAGCACCAGGTCAATATCTTGCGGGGTGGTCTGGTCCGACAAAGAAAACCGAATAGATCCGTGCGCAAACTGAAACGGCACCCCCATCGCCCGCAATACATGCGACGGTTCCAGCGAGCCCGAAGTACACGCCGAACCCGACGACGCACACACGCCCAAATCATTTAAGTACATCAAAATAGATTCCCCTTCAATATACCCAAAACTGATATTGGTGGTGTTAGGAACCCGGTGTTCGGGATCGCCGTTCACTTTCACATCGGGAATCCGGGAAACAATCCCTTGTTCCAGCCGGTCGCGCAGGGCGGCAATCCGGGCGGAAGTTCCGTCCGCCAGGCGCTCTTGCGCCAATGCGGCCGCTTTGCCCAGCCCCACGATATAAGGTACATTTTCCGTACCGGCCCGGCGATGGCGTTCTTGATGCCCTCCCATCAGATAGGGCATAAACCGCGTGCCGCGCCGCACATACAGCGCCCCCACGCCTTTGGGCCCGTGAAATTTATGCGCCGATAAAGACAGCATATCAATCGCCGTTTCCTGCACCCGGACGGGAATTTTCCCCACGGCCTGTACGGCGTCGGTATGAAAAAGCGCGCCTTTCTCGTGCGTCAGCCGGGCAATTTCGGCAATCGGAAAAATTGTTCCCGTTTCGCTGTTGGCCCACATCACAGACACCAGCGCCGTATCTTCGTCCAATACGCTTTTAAAGCGCTCCATATCAAAACGCCCTTTTTCATCTACGCCGATAAAATCCACCCGGTACCCTTGGGCTTCCAAGTATTTGTACGGCTCCATAATTGCCGGGTGTTCCACCGCGGAAGTGATGAGGTGTTTCTTGTTGGGCTGGGTGCGCACGGCTGAAAAAATAGCCGTGTTATCGCTTTCCGTAGCGCAGGAAGTAAAAATAATTTCGTCGGCGTGAGCGGCGCCGATCAAATCGGCCACCTGCTGGCGCGCGTGATCAATGGCGTGGCGGTTGTTGCCGCCAAACGAATGCATACTGGAAGCGTTGCCGTATTTTTCCGAAAAGTACGGAAGCATCGCTTCTACAACAGCCGGAGCGCATTGGGTGGTGGCGTTATTGTCCAGATAAATCACTTTCATATTAGGCCTGCTCCACCGTCAAGGACGGATCCACTTTTTCCTTCAGCGTTTTTTCAATAAAATTTTTCAGCGTACCCATCGCCCCCGCACAGCCGCTGCACATACCCGTCAGCCGGATTTTTACCACCGTGCCTTCCAAATCGGCCAGTTCGGCGGAACCGCCGTCCATATTCAGCTTGGGGCGAATGTCTGCTTCCAGCACGCGTTCAATGGTTTTGATTTTTTCTACCACTGTCATTTGGGCAAACGGTTTTTGCCCGCTGGAGGTATCCTTTTCGGCTGCACCGTTTACTTTATCTAAAATTTTCTGAATTTCCCCTTTGCACCGGCCGCAGCCGCCGCCGGCTTTAGTAAAGTGGGTAACATCTTCCACCGTTTTCAAATGGTTGGCGCGAATGGCTTTGATGATGGTTTCTTCCGAAATGTTAAAACAATGGCAGACGATTTTTTCTTCTTCTTGTTCAAACACCACCGGCGCACCGCCCTGGCGGTAACTCTTTACCGCGGCTTCCAGCGCTTCCATACCCATTACCGAGCAGTGCATTTTTTCGGCGGGCAGCGTGCCTAAAGCGTCGGCAATATCCTGGTTGGTGATTTTAGAGGCATCGGCAATCGTTTTGCCTTTAATCATCTCCGTTAAAATGGACGAAGAAGCAATGGCGCTGGCACAGCCGAAAGTTTCAAATTTAGCGTCCTCAATTACATCGGTTTCTTTGTTTACTTTGATGGTCAGCTTCAGGGCGTCGCCGCAGACCAAACTTCCCACCTGGCCGGTACCGTCGGCGTTGGGAATGGCCCCCACATTGCGCGGATTTCTAAAATGATCCATTACTTTATCCGTATAGTCCCACATAGCAAGACCCCCTTTCCTATATATATTATTATACCATTTTGGCTTTTTTCGGTATGGCGGGAGCACCCGTAAAAAAGATTAGAAACGCCCCGTACCCAATGCTTTTTGCTAAAATAAAGATACGATGAATTTTAAGAACGCCGCCGTCTTTTACAACGCCCACAAAACCCACACTGCGCCGCTGGCGGAAGAAGTGTGCGCTTTCTTGCGCCAACACGGCTTACATACCGATTTAATTACCGATTTGAGCGGACTGACGGCGGAAACGGATTTACTCGTCAGCATGGGGGGCGACGGCACCATGCTTTATTGCGCCCGCGCCGCCGCGCCGCTGGGGATTGCGTTATTTGGCATTAACTGCGGCACCCTGGGCTTTTTGGCCGGCTGCGAAAAAGAGGACTCCCTGCCCGCACTGCAAGGACTGCTGAATGGAAAATGCGCCGTTAATGAACGCTTTTTGCTCCACACGCACATCACGGCTCCGGGCGCCAAACCGCGGGATTTATGGGCCTTTAACGACTGCGTGCTGCGGGCGGCAGCACCCCGGGCTTTTTTATTAGAAGCCCAATGGAACGGGAAGGAAATTCCTTCGTATTTCGGCGACGGCGTCATCGTCGCGTCCCCTACGGGTTCTACGGCCTATTCGCTGGCGTCCGGCGGGCCGATTGTGGAACCGGGCGTAGAAGTACTGACCGTAACACCCATTTGCCCGCATACGCTGAACCAACGGCCGCTGATTTTATCAGCCCGCGGTACGCTGACGCTGACCCCTTCTTTTAAACACGAATCCGACCGCGCCGTCTGCAGTTTGGACGGCCAAATCAACCTAACCCTACCGCCGGGCGGTTCGGTGCAGGTTACGCGCAGCCCGTTTAAAGCCAGGTTGCTTTGTCCGCCGGAACGCGGGTTTTTCAAAATTTTAAACCGCAAACTGAAATGGGGGAACCGCTGATATGCTGCAACACCTGCGTGTGCAAAATTTTGCGATTATTTCCGATTTATCCCTGGACTTCGCACCGGGGCTGAATGTCTTTTCCGGCGAAACCGGCGCGGGCAAATCCATTGTTATTGAAGCTCTGGGTTTTGTGCTGGGCGCGCGCGGCGATGTGGACGCTATCAAAGACGGAGCGGAAAAAATGACCGTTTCCGCCGTGTTTTCCAGCGCCGATCTGCCCGAAGAACTGCGCCGCGAATACCAAATTGCCGGCGATGTGTTTACCTTAAAAAGAGAGTTGGACCGAAAAGGCAAAAGCAAGGCCGCCGCGGACGGACACCCCGTAACCGTATCCGCCTTGGCGCGGCTGGGCCGAGCGCTGGTGGATTTTCACGGACAGCACGACCACCAAAGTTTGCTTCACTCGTCGGTTCATTTAATGCTGTTGGATAAATTCGCCGGTCATGAAAACCTGGTGCAAAAAACCGAAACGGCCTACCGGCAGCGGCAGGCAGCCCAGGCCAAGCTAGACGCCGCCCGCATGAGCGCCCAAGAAAAAGAACAACTGCTGGATATGAGCCAATACCAGCTCAAAGAAATAGAAGACATCAACCCTTCAGCCGACGAAGATTTTCAATTGGAACAAACGCTCCCCAAAATGAAACACGCCGGGCGGCTGCTGGAAATGGCCCAGGAGGCCTACTACGAACTTTACGAAGCCGAAGATGCGGCTTCTTCCCGCACGGCCAAAGCCCTGCGCGAAGTACAGAATATGGCCGCACTGGACGAAAACCTAACGAATTTGGCGCAAGATTTAAATTCCGCCCTGCTGACGCTGGAGGACGCCGCCTCCACCCTGGCTTCTTATAAAGACGACATCAACCTGGAGCCCGACGCGTTGGACCGCATGCTCCTGCGCCACGAAAAAATCAAACGCTTAAAGGCCAAATACGGCCCGGAAATTTCCGATGTGCTAAACACCGCCAGAGCCCTGCGGGAAAAAATAGACCAGCTCCAGCACGGCGAAGAACACGAACAGGAATTGCTAAAAGAATTGGAACAGTCCCAGAAACAGCTGTTAAAGCTGTCCGGCGAATTGCACGAAAAACGCATGTCCGCGGCCCGCCGGCTTTCCGCCCGGATTACCGAAGAAATCCGCCCGCTGGGATTTAACGCCGTTAAATTTTCCGTCGCGGTGGAAATGGACGAAGAAAACCCCGGCCCGACAGGCGCCGATAAAGTGGAATTTTTGTTTTCCCCCAACCCGGGCCAAGCGCTGCGGCCGCTTAAAAATATCGCTTCCGGCGGGGAAATTTCCCGCGTGATGCTGGGGCTGAAAACCGTGCTCGCGCCTACCGTACCCGTAATGGTATTTGATGAAGTAGATGCCGGTATCGGCGGAGAAACGGGGCACCTGGTAGGGCAGAAGCTTCACGCCGCGGCCCAAGGCCGCCAAGTGCTGTGCGTTACGCATTTGGCGCAGGTTGCCGCCCAGGCCGACCAGAATTTTCATGTGTCTAAAAAAGCGTCAAAAACCGCTACCGAAGTTTCCATCTCCGCCCTTCAGCCGCCGGAGCTGGCGGCCGAGATTGCCCGCATGCTGGGCGGCGGCGGTAAAAATTCCGCGGCTTTTTCACACGCACAGGAGCTTTTGAAAGATGCGCAACGGCTCTAAACAAACAACCGCTTGGCTGCCGCACCGCTGGCTGGAACTGAAAGGACTGTCGCGCCTCTATACCGGCTTGTTTTACGCCACTTTGGCGGTAGGAATGTACGCCGCGGGGTGTTGGATTCATACTTTCTGTATAGATCCGGCCGAGCTGGCCGTCCAATCCGCCCCGCTTAGAAAAATCTATTTACTTGCTTTTTTGCAATCCTTGCTGGCCTGCCTGGGGTGGGCGTTGCTACTTCGGCTCTGCCGGGTGCTTCAACGGCTGGAGCAGGCCTTGGGCGGCCGTCCCTAAACGGTGCCGCCCGGGTGGATTTTCCCGTTCATTTCGGTCCCTTTTTGATACAATATGAACATAGGGGGTTGTTCCCTATATAAAGGAGAGAACTATGTCTAAATGTTGCAAATGCGCCAAATGGTGGCCGCACAACTGGCTGTGCCTGAAAGGGTTGTCCATCATCTTCTTGGTGCTCTTTTACTTAGCGTTGGTTTATGCCGTGTTCCAAGCGTATGCCATCTTTACCCACCCGCAGCTTTTCGGTGCCGAAATGTGGCTGGCCGCCGGTTTTTATGTGGCAAGCGATTTGGCTGCTGCCATCGGTTTTCTGACCGTAGCCAAAGTGCTTAAAGCCATTCGCAAAATTAAAAAAGCGGTGGCTCCGTGCGCCTGCTCTATGCCGGAAGCGGAAGAAAAACCGGCAGAATCCGAAATTGAAAAAGTTGTAGAAAACGAATCCAAATAATCCAAGCGGCGCGGGCTATCCGCGCCGCCGTTTTGTCTTTTTACTCAAGCGAGGTTGTATGAAAAAAAGCGTTTTTGCCGTATGTTTATTGTTGGCTTCTGTTGCGATACAGGCCGAAACAATCAAAATGAGAACCGGGGAACTCATCAGCGGATCCATTCTTTCGCAAACCGAATACACGCTGAACCTGGCCACCTCTTACGGCAATATCACGCTCAACCAACGCGAAATTGAACAAATTCTGCCGGACAAACACCGCCTTATTTTAAAAGGCGGCAGCCAGCTGGTGGGCGTAATTTTGGATTTGGACGAATTTAATTTAAAACTTCAAACCGATGACGGAACCGTCGTTAATGTAGATATGCCGCAAATCGTATCTATAGAAGTGTACGATTATGACCAAGGCAAAAAAGCCCAGCAGGAATTTGTCCAGCAAAACCAAGCCCAGCAACAAGCCGCTCAGGCCGCCCAACAACAAGCGGCTCAAACGGGTGCGGCCCCTAAAGTACAGGCCGCCGGCGGACTGACTTTTGACTCGGACATCAACCAAGTATTCGGAGCCCAGAATGCGACAATTGTTAACGGCGAAGTTGTAACACCCAGCGCCGCGGTGGAACAGCCGGCCCCCCGCCTGCTGTCGGACGAAGAGGCATTTATAAAAGGGGTAAAAACCGGCGAGATTTCGCAACAGGAATATGCCGCCGCCGCCAAAGCAGAGTTGGCTTCCAAAAAACCGGCTGCCCAAGAACCCGCTAAAAAAATGGTTTCCCAAGAAAAGAATTTTAATAAATATTTTACCGTAGAAGCTGGCGCCATGGCCTTGGATTTACAGGCAGGCGGCACTTTGAAACTGGGTGATTTGGCTTCCGTTAATATGGGGGACCAAACGCTGGATGTCGGCGGAACGAGCGTTGTGATTTCTTCCAAATTTTTATGGCGGTTAAAAGAAAGCAACCTCTGGCTGGGGCCCATGCTGGGGTTTGCCAGCATCGCCAACAACGATTATCATTTTGACCTCTCCCCGCAGGACAGCGTATCTGCCAGCAGCAGCGGCAATATCCTCACTTTCGGTGCGGCGGCTAACTACTATCTGAACCCGGCCAGTCGGTTCTCTTTCTATTTAACGGCCAATGCAGCTTATGAAATTCTTACGCTCAACTACCGCGGCGATCTGACCACCCCGGACACACAAGGCAAGCCGCAGAACCTGCCCTTCCGCGATACACTAAGTTCCAGCGGATTTTCGGGATCTGTAGGCGCCGGGGTAGAAACTTGGGTAGATGATGTAATGATTGGGCTGGAAGTACGGCAAGTGTTTGCCCCGCGCAGCGATGAATTAAAAGAATCGGCGGCATCCAACACGGTGTTTCAGGCCAAATTAAGCTGGAAATTCTAATGAAAATCTTACTCCTTCCTAACGCGTTTAAAGGAACTTTAAGCGCGGTTCAAGCCGCACGCATACTGGAAAAATCCCTCTCGGCGCGGCATACGGTCAAAAGCTATCCGATTTCAGACGGGGGCGACGGGTTTATGGATTTTTTCCGCGCCTTGTATCCGCAGGCAAAGTCCGTACGGGTATGGGCCCGCGACGCTTTTTTAACCCGGCGGCCGACCTCTTTTCTGCTGCTTCCTGATGGACAAACCGCCGTCGTAGAAACTGCACGCATCTGCGGGTTGGGCGGTGTACCAAAAGAAGCATTGAACCCTATGGGGGCTTCTTCCTACGGGGTTGGCGAAGTTATTTTAAAAGCCGTTAAAAAAGGCGCCAAAACCATTTATGTCGGGTTAGGCGGCGTGGCCTGCAACGACGGCGGCGCCGGCATGGCCGCGGCCTGCGGGGCCCGTATTTTAGATGCCGCCGGCCGGGAACTCCCGCCGGGCGCCGAACCTTTATTGCGGGCGAAACAAATAGATTTATCCTCTTTAAAAAAACAGTTAAAATCCGTGCGAATCTACGCCGTGGCCGATGTAACCAACCCCTTGTTAGGCCCGAAAAGTTCCGCCAAAGTTTTTGGCCCGCAAAAAGGAGCTACGCCGGCTCAAGTAAAAAAGTTGGACAAAGCCATGGCCCGCTGGGCCCAAGTGGTTGCTGCGGCTTCTGGCCGCGATATAGCCCGCACGCCCAGCACGGCCGCCGCCGGCGCTATTGCCGCCGGATTATATGGATGTATAGGGGCCCAACTGCTTTTAGGCGCAGATTTTTTGTTTCAAAAGGCCCATTTGGAACGCTATTTTGATTGGGCCGATTTAGTGATTACGACTGAAGGGAAACTAGACCAGCAAACCTTCTACGGCAAGGCGCCGCTGGCAGTTTTAAAATTAGCCCAAAAACACAAAAAACCCGTTCTGTTTATCTGTGGAACTTTGGAAGAACGCGCTCTTAAAAACCAAAAAAACCTGCCGCAACAGGTAGCAGTATTGTTGGATTTTGCACCCAGCCAAACAGCTTGTTTGGCACACACCGCCCGCTATTTGCGGCAGGTAGTAAAAAACATCTAATGTCCTTACAGTCCCGCTCATAGGCGAGAAGTCTTAACGACAGGTAGCAGTATTATAAGTTAAAAGACATATCTTGTTATAAGGGTAATATATACTAGTTTTGTTACTTTGAGAACAAGAAGTATATCCTTTATATCCTACAGCCGTACATTCTCCCCCAAGAGTCACTTTACCAAAAGCGGCAAAACCGGCCTGGGGAGCGTAGGTAGAACAAGGCGGCGAAGACGGGCAGAGTCTATTCTCATTAATTGCATACTCAGTTGTTCCCGAAGCAGTCCAGTGATAAATTCTGCTACAGGTTCCTTGCCAGGCATTCCAGCTGCAAGTACTATAATTCCAAGTGCGGGTTTTTGTACCCGTATAGCCGGACGGACACGCCTGCGTTGTCGGTTCCCCGGCCGGCGGATTGCAGGTACAGGTTCCCTGCCACGCATTCCAGCTGCAAGTACTATAATTCCAAGTCCGTGTCTGAGTACCCGTTTTACCAGATGGACAGGCCTGACTCGTCGGTTCTCCGGCAGGAGGTTCACAACGCTTGGACTTCAATAAATACGAACTATAACTGTTCCCCGTAGCACTCCCGCCAGATGTATAATCCCGCGAATAGATATTGCTCCATTCCATTTCATCATTATTCCCCGTATTACTCGTCTGTACTTTGGAAGGAATTGTTAAACTCCC
>CALUZQ010000014.1 GCA_944325225.1 uncultured Elusimicrobiales bacterium | reverse complement strand
CACGCAGCCGACATTGTCATATTCCAGGTTCAGCGCCATACCTTGCACGCCGTTTCCGAAATCTACCAGTTCCGAGGCCTTTACCTGATTTAAACCGTGCACGCGGGCAATCCCGTCGCCCACTTGAATCACCGTGCCTACTTCGCTGATATCGGCGGAAGTGTCAAAATGTTCAATTTTTTCTTTAATGATATTGGTTATTTCTTCGGGTCTAATTGCCATATTGCTACCGTATTAATGTGTCAATTCTTCTTGCAGTTTCGCAAGCCGCCCCTGCAAGCTGCCGTCTATGAGTTCTCCCCGGCATTTAATTTTCAGCCCGCCCAGCAAAGCCGGGTCGTCCGAAAAAGAAGCTTCCACCTTGCCGCCGTAGCGCGCCGACAGGGCCGCTTCAGTTTGTTTTTTCTGTTCGGGGCTCAGCGCGCGGGCCGACACTACTTCCGCACGCACAATACCCAGCCGTTCATCCAACAATTCCCCCACCCGGCGGGCAACGGCTGCTAAAAGCGCATATCGTTTGGCGTCAATCAACAGTTCCACAAACGCCGCCGTTTCCGGCGCGTTTTTCAGCGCAGCCCGTACGGCCTGTTTTTTTTGCGGGGCCGTTATCCGCGGGCTGGTCATATACCCGCGCACTGCTTCCAGCGCGCCGGCTGCCGCCTGCAGGTCTTCCGCACGGCGCTGGGCCTGTTCGTTGGTGGCGCTTAACTCGTTGTAAGCAGCGGCATAACGCTGCACTGCAATTCTGTCTGAACTGTTCATATCCTTACTTCGCTTTAATTTCCTGTAAGACGCGGTCCACCACGCTTTGGGCGGATTCTTCACTCATCTGCTGCTGCACCACCTTGGAAGCGGCCAACACCGCCGTTCGGGCAATTTCGCCGCGCACATCCGCCAGTGCTTTATTTTTTTCCGCTTCAATTTGCGCTTTGGCTTGCGCCAGCAAGCGTTCGGACTGTTCCTTGGCCGCAGCCAGAATCTGCTCTTTCTGCGTGTCCCCCAGTTTTACCGCTTCGGCCAGCCGTTTGGCGGCTTCATCGGAAATTTGGGTCAACTTTTCGTCCAGTTCGCGTTTGAGCGTTTCCGCCGCCTGGCGGGCTTGCTGGGCCTGAGCTTTATCTTCGGCTATCTGCTGTTCGCGTTTTTCCAACCCGCCGATAATGCGGTTCCACGCAAACTTTTTAAGCAAATATACCAACAGCAAAAAGTTGCAAATGGTCAGCACCAGTACGCCGTAGTCCGGCTTTAACAAATCTTCCATATGTGCTCCGTCCTAACGGATTATTTCAGTACCAGCGTTAACAGGCAGATTACCAGCCCCAACATGGCGGCCCCTTCCAATAACGCGGCAATTACAATCATCGTAGAGCGCAAGTCGGCCCCGGCTTCCGGCTGGCGGGCAATCCCTTCCAACGCGGCGTTACCAATCTTGCCTAAGCCCAAACCGGCCCCAATGACGACTAAACCAGCGCCAATACCGGCGGCAATATATTTCAGTGCTACGAGTTCCATAAGTTATTCTCCTTTTCGGGCTAAAGCCCGGTTCCTAGATTTTTTCAAATTAATGCGTATGTATGACCGATCCGGCAAAAATGCTGGTTAACAGCGTAAACACATACGCCTGCAAAAAGGCCACCAGCAGTTCCAGACAAGTCATAAATAATTCCAGCCCCATCGCCGGCACCAGCGCGCCCGCGCCGGCGGCAATGTGCATTTGTCCCACTACAAAAATAATGAGCAGCAGGCAAATCAGCACCATATGCCCCGAAAGCATATTGGCAAACAAACGAATCGCCAGCACGCATACTTTAATAATCATGCTGACTACTTCCAGCGGGAAAATAAGCGGCACCAGCCAGCCCGGCGTGCCGGACGGAATAAATCCTTTCAAAAAGCCAAGTATCCCGTGAAATTTAAGCCCGCAGTATAAAATCAGCCCGCCCGAGCATAACGCCAGCCCGGCGGTAACGGAAATGTTGGCGGTGGCAGTTTTCATATTGGGAATCAGCCCCGCGAGTGCACTGCACAACACAAACAGGAAAAGGGTGCAAAAATAGGGCAAAAAGCTTTTGCCTTCTTTCCCCATATTAGGAAGCACAATCCCGTCGCGGATAAAAGAAACATATTCTTCCATCAGTGTCGTAAGCAGCCGCCCGGCGCGGCTCTGCCGCCCCAGCGAAATCCAGTGCAGCCCCAACAATAACACTAAACTAACGATAAGCAGTGTAACGGTATGTGTAGTAACCGGAATGCGAAAACCAGAAAGGGTAACGCCCCAGTCGTGGTCCAGAATATGGTGAGAAATTATTTCAGCGACATCCATCTTTTTGTTCTGCCTTTTTTAAATTTTGATCTTTCCTAGCCATTTTGCCGGCGGCACGGATAATTTGATACAGTCCCAATCCAAACCCCGCCGCCGCGCCGGCTACCAAACACCAGGGCGCCGTGCCCCAGTGGCTGTCCAGCCAGTAACCCGCCCCGGCGCACAGTATTTCGGAAACGGCAAATTCCATGCCCAGCGTGGTAATTTCTACATGGTCCTGTTTGGTAAACGGTCCCAGCGCCATTTTTGCCCCCGGTTTATTTACCGAGCGGTAAGTATATTTATATTATAAAAAAATTCCGCTAAAAAAGCTATCTTTTTTAAGCGAATTTTCCGCTTTCTTTTATTGTAGTAAATCTAAAGCTCCTGTGGAATTTTTTCTGCCCAGTTTGAGACGAACACTTACCATCGGCAAGGATTCTTTCCCAACCATAAAAAACCCCGCCGGCAGGCGGGGTTCAATCGATAGCGAAGATTACACCGCGTAAGTAAAAATTTTACTTTCATACGGCTTTAAATTTAATTCATATCCTTGGGCAATCGCTTCGGGTGTAACGGTAATTTTCTCGCCGGTTAATTCTTCGGTAATGTGGCTGTCAGCCCCATAAACGCCCTTCATAGACAGCCGCCCCTTCGCCGGGGCTCCGCTGTAATTAATTACAATCAGTTTCCCGGTATTGCGCTGTTTCCACTGCCAGGCCAAGATGTTGCGGTTGGAATCTTCGCCCATCGCTACCGCCGCTACATCACGCAGGGACCACTGCCCCCCGTGAAAGGCCGGATCCGATGAGATATGCAACAGTTTTAAGTAATAATCCGCCACTTCTTTATCGGTGGTAAAATCGTCCTTTATGTATTGAATCGGCATTCGTTCCGGGCGGCCCAACAACTGGAACAAGTGAAACATGCGCGCACCGGGAAGCGTGGCGATAATGGTGCTGGCCGCAAGGGATTTTTCCTTTCCAAATGCTTTTAAACTTTCTTCTTCGTCGTGGTTAGCCGTAAAGCGGATAGAGCGCATCTGGAACAAATGCTCGGCGCCCAAATGGCCTTTGATATTCTCCGGGTTGGAAAAGCGCAGCCGGTCGTAAAGTACTTTATCGTAGGTATAGTCAAAGCCCATTTCTTGAATATCCCACTCTAAGCCCCAATACACTTCGGCGATAAAGATAAATTCGGGATATTTTTCGTGCACGGACAAAAGCGCCCGGTGCCAAAATTCTTCTTTGGGCAAATTCCCGCCGATAAATTCCCACCAGGTATCCCGGTGCACTTTATTTAAGGAAAGCATCGCCATATCGCAGCGGACGCCGTCGCACAGGGAAGCCACATGCAGCAGGTTTTGCAGCATAAATTCGCGCGTTTTGGGGTTAAAATAATTCAGCTGGGCGGTATCCGTCCACGGAGCGAAATAAGGGTCGCGCCCGTGGGCGATATAGACGCCGTTGGCGTTTTTAAAAAACCAATCTTTATGGGTATGCGGTTCCTGCGTGCCGGTGTTGATATACAAATCCGGGTCGGAGGTAACTGTCGGACTGTCAATGGCGGTATGATTGCCTACAAAATCCAACAGCAACTGAATGCCCAACGCATTTAATTTAGCGCGCATAGAGGCCAAGGCCGCATTACCGCCCAACGCCGGGTCCACTTCATATTCATAAACGGCGTAGGGAGAAGCGGTAATATCTTCCGGTTTAAAATCGGGCTTGATGGCGCGGATTTGGGCTTGAATTTCCGGATTGGCGCGCGCAATTTGCTCGGCCGCCGGACTCAATTTCCAAACGCCCATAAACCAGATAGCGTCAAACCCCAATTCTTTGGCGCGCTGCCAATATTCATCCGGCACATCGGCCAATGTCATGGGACGGTTATACCGCGCTTCCAGGCGTTTTAGCCACGAGCGCGTATTAATTTCTAAAATATGCGGATTGGTCCTCATAACAGTTTTCCCCTATTATTCTTATAGCACTTTACAGGGACGGTTGTAAACCTTTTTTTACCGAGCGGTAACTGCCGGCTGACTCGTGGGAAAAACGGCAAAAAACTTCCGCCTCCCATATCAGGAGGCGGAAGTAATGCGCGAATGAAAATACGCTTACGAAGCGGATTCTGCGCTGTCGTCCTCGTCTTTTACAACGGGAGCGATACGGGCGATCTTGTCGCCGGGTTCCATCTTCGCCAAGGTAACGCCCTGGGCGTTGCGGCTGACGGAGCGGATATCGGCACAGCGGACGCGGATCGTCATGCCTTTTTCGGTTACGATCATTAAGTCTTTGCTTTCGTCCACCAGTTTAATGCCGACGACCGAGCCGTTGCGCGCGCTGGTTTTAATGGTAATCACACCCATTCCGCCGCGGTTTTGGCGTTTGTATTCGCTAAATTCCGTGCGTTTGCCGAACCCGTTTTCGCAGACGGACAGCACATCGGGCTGCGGTTCATCGTTCGGGGCGTGTTCCATACCCACCACTACATCGCCTTGCGCCAAGTTGATGGCGCGCACACCCTTGGCCGGGCGGCCCATGCAGCGCACCTGGTTTTCGTCAAACCGGATAGATTTGCCGTTCTTGGTGGCTACGATGATATCGGATTTGCCGTGCGTGGTCTGCACGCCGACGAGCACATCGCCTTCTTCCAATCCAATCGCAATAATACCCGAGCGGCGGATATTGGCAAATTCGCCCAATTCCACGCGTTTAATGCTGCCAAAGCGGGTGCACATCGTCAGATAAGTATTCTCGCAGTGTTTGGGGTTAAATTCCTCAATCGCTACGGCAGAGGTTACTTTTTCTTCGCCCGTTAACTGCAGCAAGTTCACGATGGCTTTGCCTTTGGACATACGGGTTCCTTCCGGAATTTCAAATGCCCGCAGCGCAAACACGCGCCCGCGGTTGGTAAACATCAAAATTGTAGCGTGCGACGAAGTAATGAAGAGATGCTCCATAAAATCTTCTTCCTTCGTCTTGCTGCCGATGATGCCTTTGCCGCCGCGGTTCTGGCTCTTGTAGGTGGAAAGCGGAATGCGTTTGGCGTAGCCGTCGTTGGAAATCGTGATGACCACATCTTCTTTTTCAATGAGGTCTTCCATAGAGAAATCCGTTACATCGGAACCAATTTCCGTACGGCGCGGATCGCCGTAATCTTTTTTCAGTTCCTGGAGTTCTTCCACAATGATATCCAAAATTTTCTGGGGATTACCCAAAATATCCTGTAAATCGGCAATCAATTTGAGCAAATCTTTGCGTTCGTTTTCAATGGCTAAAGCGGACAGCTGGGTCAGCTGGTGTAAGCGCATATCCAAAATGGCCTGGGCCTGTACTTCCGAAAGCGAAAACCGCGCCATTAAGGTAAACTTGGCTTCCGTCGGGTCTTTGGCTTTGCGAATAATGGCGACGACTTCGTCCATATTGGCAATGGCCACCAATAACCCGTTTAATACATGTTCGCGTTTTTGGGCTTTATTCAAGTCAAACTTGGTGCGGTTGGTAATAATTTCCTTGCGGTGTTTGACATAGGCCTTCATCACTTCTTTTAAAGAAAGCACGCGCGGGCGGCCGTCCACAATAGCCAGCATATTGACCGGGAATGAAGTCTGCAGCTGGGTATGTTTGAACAAGTGATTGAGCACCACCTGGGCATTTCCGTCGCGTTTGACTTCAATCACCAGCCGCATGCCGCGCCGGTCCGACTCGTCGCGGATATCGGAAATATCCGTGATTTTTTTATCGCGTACCAACGCCACAATGCTTTCAATCAGCGAAGTTTTATTCACCTGGTACGGAATGGCGGTTACCACAATGGCTTCGCGGCCGTTTTTGCGCTGTTCAATTTCCGTCGTGGCTTGTACTTTCACGCTGCCATGGCCGGTTTCAAAATACTCGTAAATGCCTTTGGTGCCGCGGATAATAGCTCCCGTCGGGAAATCGGGCCCTTTGATGATTTTCATCATCTCTTTGGTGGAAATATCCGGGTTGTGGATATACGCGATAATTCCGTCGCATACTTCGCCTAGGTTATGGGTGGGAATGTTGGTGGCCATACCCACAGCAATACCGGACGAACCGTTGACAAGCAAAGCCGGCAGTTTGGCCGGCAGTACCGACGGTTCCATCAACGAACCGTCGTAGTTGGGAATCATTTTAACGGTGTCTTTATCCAAATCGCCCAGCATTTCTTCGGAAATGCGCTGCAGGCGGCATTCGGTGTAACGCATAGCGGCGGCGGAGTCGCCGTCAATAGAACCGAAGTTTCCCTGCCCGTCAATAAGCGGCTTGCGCAGGGAGAAATCCTGCACCATGCGTACCAGCGTATCGTAAACGGCGCGGTCGCCGTGCGGATGATATTTACCCAATACATCACCCACCACACGGGCGGATTTTTTGTACGCTTTATTGTATTTCAAACCCATTTCGTTCATGGAATACAACACGCGGCGGTGTACGGGTTTAAGGCCGTCGCGTACATCGGGCAGGGCGCGCCCGACGATTACGCTCATCGCGTAGTCAATGTAATACGACCGCATTTCCCCCGCAATGTCACGCTGTTGGATATTGCCGAACAAGTCCACATTGGCATTTTGGGCTTGGGGCTGGTTGTTCATTTCTTCACTCATTTAAAAATATCTCCTGTTACGGATAAATTGTTGTCCGGACGGGATTCCCCCGCCCGGAAGAAATTAAATGTCCAAGTTTTTCACTTCCAGCGCGTGCGATTGGATAAAATCGCGGCGCGGTTCCACGCGGTCGCCCATGAGCATAGTGAACGCCTGTTCCGTGTCGGTCGCATCGTTGATTTTTACTTGGATTAATTTGCGTTTGGCCGGGTCCATCGTCGTTTCCCAGAGTTGTTCGGGGTTCATTTCCCCCAACCCTTTGTAGCGCTGAATGGTCGCACCGGAAGAAGCCGCTTCTTTCACGGCGTGCAAGAGTTCGGCCAAGCTATAGACCAAAGCGTCCGTCTTGCCGTTGTTGACTTTAAACAGCGGGTTTACGCGGTCTTTTTCGCTCTGAATCACCGGATATTGCGCGAAGGTAAAACCAAACGCTTCCATTTTCTTTTCATCGGCCAACAGTTTGCCAAACTCAAACAAGCTTTGGTGTTCTGGGATTAAACTGTCGTTGCTGACGGCTTCAATATCCACGCCGTCGGCCGCCAGTTCTTCGCGTTTTTCCTGCATATACTGGTTTTCGTAATCGCGGTATTCCTGTTCCGTATAGAAATAGCGGAAACCGCCGCTTTTAAGCGGAATCCGATATACCGGCACTTTGCCTTCGGCTAAAAAAGCCATAAAATCAGCCAGTGTGATATTTTTAACTTCCAGTTTGGCTAAAATATCTTCCACATCGCGCAACACTTTAAGCAGTTCGCGCAGCTGTTCGGCGCTCAACGATTCGTTCTTTTTCAAATCCGTTACCGTAACGGTAGCGAGTCCTTCTTTCATCAGCCACTGCTGCATTTGTTCTTCGGTCTGCAGGTATTGCTCCATTTTGCCTTTTTTGACCTTATACAAAGGCGGTTGGGCCAGGTAGATATGTCCGCCTTCAATCAGCGGTTTTAGCTGGCGGTAAAAGAAAGTCAAAAGCAGGGTGGAGATGTGCTGTCCGTCCACATCGGCATCAGCCATCAGAATAATTTTGTTGTAGCGCAGTTTGGAAATATCAAAACCGCCTTCGCCTTCCCCTACGCCGGTGCCTACGGCGGCAATTAAATCGCGCACTGTATCGCTGGACAAAATTTTCACCAGCGGTGCTTTTTCCACATTTAAAATTTTACCGCGCAGCGGCAAAATGGCCTGGAACACGCGGTCGCGGCCTTGTTTAGCCGAACCGCCGGCGGAGTCCCCTTCTACGAGGAACAACTCACACTTGGCGGAATCGCGTTCTTGGCAGTCGGCGAGTTTACCGGGAAGACCCCCCCCTTCCAAAGCGCCTTTGCGGCGGGTTAAATCGCGCGCTTTGCGTGCCGCTTCGCGTGCTACGGCGGCGCCTACGCATTTTTCGCAGATAGCGCGGGCTGTTTTGGGGTTTTCTTCAAAAAATGTCGCCAAAGTATCGCTGACTACGGAACGGACAATCCCTTCCACTTCCGAGTTACCCAGCTTGGTTTTGGTCTGTCCTTCAAACTGCGGATGCGGAATTTTAACCGATAACACCGCCGTCAAACCTTCTTTAATATCGTCCCCGGTTACAGAAATATCTTTGTGTTTGGAGATATTATTATTTTTAATATATTCGTTGATAATACGCGTCAGCGAACTGCGGAACCCGCTTAAATGCGTACCGCCTTCCACCGTGTGAATGTTATTGACGAACGAAAATACATTTTCGGAATAACTTTCGTTATATTGAATGGCAAACGAAATATAATTGTCGCCTACTTCTTTGGTCAGATAAATCGGTTCCGGATTGATGACGGTTTTGTTGGTATTTAAGTATTTCACAAACTGGGCAATACCGCCTTCAAAGTGGAAGGTAACGGTTTGGTTGTCCTCTTTGCGTTCGTCGGTATAGATAATTTTTACGCCCGCATTTAAGAAAGCCAGTTCGCGCAGGCGATTGCCTATGGTTTCGGAAGAAAAAGCCAATTCGCCAAAAATTTCTTTATCGGCGTGGAAAATTACTTTGGTACCGTGTTCGTTGGTATCCCCGATGACTTTAACCGCTTCTTCGGGTTTACCGCGGTGATAGCGCTGAAAATGAATTTTCCCGTTGCGGCGCACTTCCACTTCCATCGTTTCGGACAACGCGTTCACGCAGGAAACGCCCACCCCGTGCAATCCGCCGGACACTTTATAAGCGCCGCTGTCAAACTTACCGCCGGCGTGCAGCACCGTCATTACCACTTCCAACGCCGACTTATTGCGAAGTTTGGGATCCTTGGCGTTTTTCATCGGATCTACCGGGATACCGCGTCCGTCGTCCTGAATAGAACAGGTCATATCGTCTTTAATGGTTACGGTAATCGTAGTAGCGCCGCCGGCCAAAATTTCGTCCACCGAGTTATCTACCACTTCATACACCAAATGGTGCAGCCCGGGCAGCCCCGTAGAACCGATATACATAGCCGGGCGTTTGCGTACGGCTTCCAGCCCTTCTAAAACGGTAATTTTGGAAGAATCATAATCCTTCTCTTTTTGTTCTTCAGTCATGCACAACTCCTTAGTAAGACTTTTTAAATCATGCTTGGATTTCTATTTTGGAAATCCACGGTTTTTCAAAATGTTTATTTAATTCGTTTATTAATTGCTGCCGGCGCGCGATTAATTCATTTTTCGCAACCGCCGCTCTTACCTGTACATACAGCGTATCTCCCTTCACCGCTTTCAATACCCAAAAACGCGTTTTACTGCCTACCAGCTGTTTCCATACATGATCCAAAATCAGCAGCCGGTTCAGCTGGCGCGCCAGCGGATTATACGCCGATTCCAGCTCTTTGGAACTGCGCCATTCTTTGCGGGGAGATTGACCGAATTTCATTAGGCCCGTACCGGCATAATGACATATTTAAACATCGCTTCTCCCACCGGTTCAATTAATACCGGCTGAGAAGAATTGATAAACGAAAAAGATACTTTCTCCGACGACAAATTTTTCAACACATCAATAATATACTGCGGATTAAACGCCGCATCAAACGCTTCCTGGGTGTATTCAATCGGCAGTTCATCGGTAAATTCCATATTCTGCGAATTGGAAGAAACCGTCAGCGCATTGTTTTCCATTTTGTATTTCACCACGCTGCCAAATTCGCCAGCGCACAAAGCGGCACGGCGGGTGGAAGCCAATAATTCTTTAGAAAACACTTCAAAACCAATGTTTTTCTTGGTGGGAATAACTTGGTTGTAGTTGGGAAAGTTCCCTTCAATCAAGCGGGAAATGAAAGTGGTTTCATTCATCATAAAGCTTACTTGATTGGAAGACACATTGACTTCAATTTGACTGTCCTTTGCCGGTTTGGCAATTGTAATATAGCGGCACAGTTCCGTAAGGACTTTGGTGGGAATAATAATTTTAAATTCTTTGCTGCCGGCCAGCGGTTCGTGGGAGGCAACCGCCAAGCGGCCGCCGTCAGTGGCGACAATTTCAAATTTTTCCGCCGTATTGTTCCACAACAATCCGTTTAAAATATACCGGGTTTCCTGCGTAGAAGCGGAGAAAGCCGTCTTTTCAATCATTTGCTGCAGCAGGACCGGGTCCAACGACATACTGTTGTTCCGTTCCACTTCGGGAATAGCCGGATATTCCGATTTAGGCGTACCCATGACCCAAAATTTACTTTTGCCGGATTTGATATGAAATTTATTATTTTCGTCGCTGCAGAGATTAATTTCTTTATCGTCGGACAAGTTTTTAATAATGTCGGAAAATTCTTTCATCGGCACAGTGATACTGCCGGTTTCTTCCACCTCGGCATTTACATAATGCACGGTGGCCATTTCCATATCGGTACGGACGAGTTTCAATTTGCCTTCCTGGGCTTCCATCAAAAAGTTGTGCAAAATCGGAAGCGTGGTGCGGGACGATACGCCCGCGGAAACAATCTGAATGCCTTCCAAAAGGGTGGCTTTAGTTATATTTATTTTCATATCTTAATCCCTATTTATATGTCTTGTTTATTGTGTGGATAATGTGTATTTCCCTATACATTTAAAAAATCCGGTTTGTGTATAAGTTCGTTTGGTTTTCCACATTTTCCACTGTAAAAAAAATAATCCGCTTTTTTTTGCCTTTATAAACGGGTTGTCCACCGTTTTTTATTTTTTATCCACAGCTTTAATATCCAAAATAATCTGATTGATTTCGGCGGCAAAGAACGGATCGGTTTCTACTCGTTCTTTCACGACATCGCGCGCATGTAACACCGTGCTGTGGTCGCGGTTAAATTCCCGTCCGATTTCCGGCAGGGACAAATCCGTCAGTTCCGTGGTTAAATACATCGCAATTTGACGCGGCCAGGCGATAGACTGGGTTTTGCGTTTGGAATTAAAATCTTCCATGCGGATATTCAAATGTTTCCCCACCACTTTTTTAATCACATTGACCCCGATATTCAGCTCGTTTTCATTGGTTAAAATATCGGCCAGTAATTCTTTGGCGATAGCGATGGTAGGCGTTACCCCGTGCATACTGCAGTAAGCCACCAGCCGGAACAACGATCCTTCCAATTCGCGGATATTGGTTTGGATTCCTTCGGCGATAAACGAAAGGACATCATCGCCCACATCAAAATTAGTAGATTCGCGTTTTTGGCGCAGAATGGCGATGCGGGTTTCCAAATTGGGGCGTTTTACTTCGGCAATAATTCCCGAGAGAAGCCGGGAAGAAAGCCGTTCGTCCAAATCCAGCTGCTGCGGGGTTCGGTCCGACGACAAAACAATTTGTTTACGGCTTTCAAACAAAGCGTTAAAAGTGTAGAAAAATTCTATTTCACTGGCGGATTTGCCCGCTACGAATTGAATATCGTCCATTAAAAAGCAATCCAGCGAGCGGTATTTTTTGCGGAAACTTTCCGAGGATTTATTTTGCAGCGCTTCAATATATTCGCTGACAAATTCCTCTCCCGACATATATAAAACTTTCGCATTCGGATTGGTTTTTAAAATCTGGTTGCCAATCGCGTGGAGCAAATGGGTTTTGCCCAATCCCGGGGCGGAATAAATCACCAGCGGATTGTTTTCGCGGTTGCCCAGTTTGTTGACGACGGCTTCCGCCGCTTTGTACGCAAAGCGGTTAGAAGGCGATTCAATAAAATTATCAAAAGTATAAGAAGAATTAAGCCGCGAGAGAAACGGATTTTTACGCACAACCGGCGCGGCGGGTTCCGGCCGGACCGGAATCACATCCTGTGCGGAATTGATAGACGGAGCGGGGGTTTTGGCGTCGGCTACATACACGACGCTGATAGACGCCCCTAAATGTTTTAAAAATGCGTCGGTAATAATGGTTTGGTACCGGTCGCGGATAGTAGTTCCCCAAAATTGGTTAGGCAGGGTAATCGTCAGCACGGTGCCGGCGTAGGAAAATTTGGCCGGCCGCAGCCACATATCAAACGGACCTTTGCCTATAATTTGTTCTATATCCTGAAAAATGGAAACTAATTGAGGGTAAACCTGTAAGTTATCTACTGTAATGTCCACGGTCATTCCGCCATAAAAAGAGGTTTTATTACATATTACTACTTATTGGGGTTGCGGTCAATGGGATTAAAAAGGTAAAAACGGGTTTAAAGGGCTAAAATAGCGGTAATTCACGATTTTTATTTAAATAGGCGGTTTGGGGATACCCCGCTTTATTGGCTTCAAAATAACCCATTTTACTAAAAACTCTTGTTTTGGGTGCTATCTAGTTACTTTTTACACTTGTTTAATCGTACCAACACTCTTATAATAGGGTATCCAAACGCTAAAAAATATGTTATAGTGATATTAATAAGAAAAATTCTTAATAATAAAAAAGAAGCCGGAATGTATCTATTCTTAGTGAAACAAGGTATAATAAGATATATTTAAGTAGAGAAGGAGCCGGTTTTTTAGTTTGGAAATAGGGTATGAAAGGAGAATAAAAATGACTCAATTGCATGAAATTTATAAATGTTCCGTATGTGGAAATATGGTGGAAATGGTGCACGCCGGCGCCGGGGAACTGGTTTGCTGCGGGCAGCCGATGAAACGGCAGGAACCCGGTACTTCCGACGGAGCTACCGAAAAACATGTGCCGGTGATTGAAAAAATAGAAGGGGGGTACCGCGTGAAAGTAGGCAGTGCGGCGCATCCGATGTTAGACGCACACTATATTGAATGGATTGAGCTGATTTGTGAAAAATGCGGTCGGGTGCAGCGCAAATACTTAAAACCGGGCGACGCGCCGGAAGCGGTTTTTGAAAGCCAGTCCGAAAAAGTAATGGCGCGGGAATATTGCAACTTGCACGGACTGTGGCAAAAAGAGAATTAGTTTTCAGACGCCCTCCGGTAAAAACATAGGAGGGCGTGATTTGATTTTAGGAGAAAGCACATATGATGGAAGCGGTAAAAATTTCAGAAAATGTCTATTGGGTAGGTGCCATTGATTGGAATATCCGGGATTTTCATGGTTATTCAACGAAACGGGGAACAACCTATAACGCCTATTTGGTACTGGGGGAAAAACCGACTTTAATTGACACCGTCAAAAAAGAATTTTACGGGGAAATGATGGAACGGATTCAAAGCGTCATGGACCCGAAAAAAATCAAAATTATTATTTCCAACCATTCCGAAATGGATCATTCGGGGGCGCTTCCGCAGGCGGTGAATTATATCCAGCCCGACGAAGTATATGTATCGGATATGGGATTTAAGGATATTACGGCCCAATTTCATTGTGATTTGAAATTAAAAACCGTTAAAACCGGCGACCGGATTAATCTGGGCGGCGATACGATTTCGTTTGTGGAAGCGCGCATGCTGCATTGGCCGGACAGTATGTTTTCGTACCTGGAGAAAGAAAATATCCTGTTTACCAATGATGTATTTGGTATGCATTATGCTACCAGTAAATTGTTTGACGATGAAAACGAAGAACGGCTGTGGCTCTACGAAGCGGAGAAATACTACGCCAACATTGTGCTTCCTTATTCGGATATTGTGCTGCGCTTTTTGGCGCAGGTGCAAAAAATGGGGTTGGCTCCCCGTATGATTGCGCCGGATCACGGTTTTATTTGGCGCAAGGATCCGTCTAAAATTGTCAATTTGTACGCCAAGTGGGCCACGCAGGCACCCAAAAATAAAGCGTTGGTGGTGTATGATACGATGTGGGGCAGCACGGAAAAAATGGCCAATTATATTACCGACGGACTGCGTGCGGGGGGAACGGAAGTGAAGCAGCTTTCCATGCATTCCAACCACCGCAGCGATGTGGCTACCGAATTATTGGATTCTGGTGCGCTTATTATTGGGTCTCCGGTGCTCAACAGCCAAATTTTTCCGGCGATGGCCGATGTGCTTTGCTACTTAAAAGGACTTCGTAAAAAAGGGCTGGTGGGAGCGGCATTCGGTTCCTACGGCTGGAACGGAGCCCCGATTGATGAATTAACAAAAATGCTGGAAGGTATGAATGTGCAAATCATCGCGCCGGCGGTGAAATCGCCATTTGTGCCCGACGAAAAAGTAAAACAGGCCTGTCGGGAATTAGGGCTGTCGGTCAGCCGGAAGCTGGCGGAGAAACTCGGATAGGAGCGGCTATGTCGGTACAAGACATTAACGAAGGGTTGCATTATGTAACTTATGGGTTGTATATTGTTACGACGGCCAACGGAGAAAGAAAAAACGGATTGATTGTCAATACCGTATTCCAAGTAACGGCGGAGCCAGCCCGGATTGCGATTTCCGTCAATAAAAACAGTTTGACTCATGAGTTGATTTTGAAAACCCGCGTTTTTGCCGCAATGCCGCTTGAACAAGAAACGCCGCTTCCGTTTATTGGAATTTTTGGATTTCGTACCGGGCGCAGTTTTGATAAATTTGCCAAAGTGCCTTTTAAAATGGGTGCGCTGGGCTGCCCGGTAGTTACGGAACATACGCTTTCGTATATGGAAGCGGAAGTATGCCAAACCTTAGATGTGGGCACGCATACGCTGTTTATTGGTCAAGTCAAAGATGCCGGGGTTATCAAACCGCACGGCACCGCGTTGACCTATGCTTATTATCACGATGTGATTAAAGGCAAAACGCCGGTTGGTGCAACTCATTTATAAAATATAAGGAGAAGAATCGTATGGTAAAATATGTTTGCGAAGTTTGTGGCTACATGTATGATCCGACGGTGGGGGATCCGGAAAACGGAGTCCCGGCCGGAACCAAGTGGGAAGATGTCAAAGAGGACTGGGTATGCCCGGTTTGCGGGGTAGGAAAGGACCAGTTCAAGCCGGAAAATTAAATTTTAAGCCATTTTTGAAAAAAATGCTTAAAATTTAATGGTTTTTTATATACAAAAAGGGCTTTTACCAAAAGCCCTTTTTTATATGGATTGTAAAAGCCGCCATTTACTTGGATTTGCACCCGACCGTTGCCAGAAACTTAGTATAATGGAAGAGATGAAAATTTTATATGTCATTACTTCTACTGAAACGGGCGGCGCTGAAAAAGCGCTGGAAGGTTTGGCTATGTATATGGCCCAGAACCATACCGTTCGTGTGATTTCTTTAAAACCGTTAGGTCCTGTGGCGGATTCGTTAAAACAGGCGGGGATAGAAGTAATTTCATTACAGATGAAGTGGTATTCCCAAGGGCGGATTATCCGCAAATTGGGCAGGCAGATAACTGATTTTCAGCCGGATCTAGTCCATGCGATGTTATACCGGGCGATGGAATATACCCGAATGGCATGCGCCGGAAAGAAAGTAAAATTAATCACGACGCCGCATTTTGATTTTTCCAAAAAATCAGTTATTTTGCGCTGGATAGACCGTTTATTAAAAGAGTTGGATACCTTAACGGTGGCGGAGTCTTTCGCTACGGCGCGGTATTTGGTGGAAAAGCAGAAATACGCCAAGCAAAAAGTGTATTTATTGCCAAATGGGGCCGATCCAAGCTTCTTTTTTCCGGATCGTTCCCTGCGTAATCAAATGCGCATCCGCTATGGTTTTACGGAAGAAAATACGGTATTTCTCAGTGTAGCCCGTTTGGCTCCGGTAAAGAATCCTATTTTATTATTGCAAGCATTTCGGAATGTATGGCAGCGGGATTCGTCCGTTCGGCTGGTGTATGTGGGGGAAGGGCCGGAGCGGAGTAAACTGGCGGAATATATTCGTTTGTATCAGTTGGAAGAATCCGTATGGTTGGCGGGGGAACAAACCGATATCAACAGCTGGCTGAATATGGCGGATGTATTTGTGTTGTGGTCTATGGAAGAATCCCTGCCGCTGGCGTTATTGGAAGCCCTGCGGGTTGGATTGGCGTGCCTGGTAAGCCGGGTGGGGGATATGCCTTTATGGGTAGAGCATGGGCAAAATGGGTTTGTGGGTAATCCACAGGATTTAACATTACTCAGCTGTTTTATGGCGGAAATGGTTTCCGACCGGGAACGCCGTCGGGAAATGGGGGAAAAATCGTTAGAGATTTCTCAACGCATGACGGCCACTTTTCCACAATATCAACACCTTTATCAACAAGTTATAAACCAAAGTTTTCACGTGAAAACTAACGCATAGGAGCCCGTATGGAACAACGACTTTTTATTGCGGCGTGCATTATGTACGCTTTTACTTTAACTACCCGTTATTTAACTAAAAAAGGAAAATTGCAAACGGCCAAATCCTTTGCTTGGTGGCATAGTTCCTTTTTGTTTATTATTTTATTATGTGCGGCCTATTTATTATTCTTTGTAATGGGGGGAGGAACGGGAGAGCCCGTTGGAGCCGGCAAGATACTGCTTAGTATTTTGGTTGCTGCCGCTTGCGCTGTATATGGATATAACCGGGGCATGAAGGCGGGGGAGAAAAAGAAAGAATCCCTAATGAAAGCAGATTTGGAGTGGAGCAACACCGTTTATTTCGCCGGGTTTGTGGCTTCTTTTGTGATGTTCTTCTTTATCCAGGCCTTTAAAATTCCTTCTGCTTCTATGCACAATACTTTATTGGAAGGCGATCATTTGTTTGTAAATAAAGCGGTGTATGGTTTTCGGATTCCGTTAACGAATATCCGTTTTTGGGAAAGCGAGGATATTAAACCCGGGGATATTATAGTATTTCGTTTTCCGGCTAAAGACCGCCAACAGCAGAATTGCGGGGGGAGCCAGTATGGGAAAGATTTTGTGAAACGCGTGATTGCTATGCCCGGAGACACGGTGCAAGTGATTAACGGCCGGCCGTGGGTCAATGGAAAAGAACTGCCGCAACAACCCTACGAGCTGTATGAGAATATAGAGCGTGTCCCTTATTTTGAAGAAGAGGACTCTGACTCTTATCAGCAAGTGTGGGAAGCCCACCAGCTGGATAATTATTTAGGTATGTATTTGCGGGATTCCTTTGGCCCGGTTACAGTGCCGGACAATACTTATTTTGTGATGGGGGATAACCGGGATAATTCCTGTGATTCCCGTTTTTGGGGTCCGGTCCCGCGGGAAAATATCAAAGGAAAGGCCTGGTTTATCCATTGGCCGATTCGCCGCATTCGTTGGATTAAATAAAAGTTTTCACGTGAAAACAACGATTTTTCGTGGCTCTGGCAAATGAACTAACCAGGAGAAAAAGCCGTTTTAAAGCCACCTCAATCAGAGCATCACTTTGGTTTGCCGAGTATCTTTTTTTTCATTCTCCGAGGATATTTCGGGGAGTGTTATATTGCTTTTTAGGACAAATTAATGTTTAATATAAGTATCATTCTAAGGAGGATTTATGGGAGAGATAGTCGTCGTTGCCAACCAGAAAGGCGGAGTAGGAAAAACCACTACTTCTATTAATTTGTCTTATGCGTTGGCCTGCTTAAACCAGCAGGTTTTACTGGTTGACTTTGATCCACAGGGGAATGCCGGGTCCGGATTAGGAGTTACGGTGACAGATGGCGAAAAATCGGTTTATCATTTGCTTACCAAGACGGCTTCTTTTGAACAGGTTGTCCGCCAAACCTCCAGCGAGATGTTAGATGTATTGCCTGCTTGCAAAGATTTAGCCGGTGCGGAAGTGGAATTGGTAAATGTCCGCGGGCGCGAAAATATGCTCCGGGACGCTCTGACCCCTTTGCGCGAGATGTATGATTATATCATTATTGACTGCCCTCCTTCCTTGGGATTATTAACCTTAAATGCTATGATAGCGGCCGATAGCGTAATTACCCCTGTTCAGTGCGAATACTATGCGATGGAAGGGCTGGCTCATTTTATGAGTACGGTTTCTAAAATCAAACAGTTTTTGCACCCGAAATTAAAAATGGACGGGGGCGTGTTGACTATGTATGACTCCCGTATGAATTTATCCAAACAGGTGTTTGCGGAAGTCAGCCGTTATTTTGGCGATCAAGTATATAAGACTCCGATTCCGCGCAATATCCGTTTAGCGGAAGCCCCCAGCTTCGGGCAATCTATTTTTGATTACGATCCGGCCTGCCGCGGAGCGAATGCTTATATCCAGCTGGCAGTTGAATTTTTAACCCGCCGCGGCGCTGATGCAAAAATGTATCAAGATTTTAAAATGACCGGGGAAATGCCCTTAAATTATGATTTTGGAGGATAAGATGTCCAGACAGGCCTTAGGTAAAGGATTAGACGCTTTAATTAAGCAAACCCAGGAAGTAATGCAGATGCCGGCGGAACAAGCTCAGCAGCTTCAAACCCCCGGTATGAGTGTTACCCGCATTGATGTTACGAAAATTGTTCCCAACCGTTTTCAGCCGCGCCGCGTGTTTGATGAGGAAAAATTGCAGGAATTGGCCCAGTCCATTAAAGAGCATGGGCTTACACAGCCCATTGTGGTTGTATATGATGCCGGGCTGGATAAATACGAAATTGTAGTAGGGGAGCGCCGTTTCCGGGCTACGCAGCTGGCGGGGCTGACGGAAATTGACGCCATTGTCCATAAACACTTGGGCGACCAGGAAATGTGTGCATTGGCATTGATTGAAAATATCCAGCGCGAGGATTTAAATCCTATTGAAACGGCCTTGGGGTACCGCAATTTAATGAATAAATTTTATATTACCCAAACGGATTTGGCTTCGTATTGCGGCAAATCCAAGGCGGCCATTTCCAACGCCCTTCGGTTATTGGATTTGGAACCTGAAATCCAGCAAGCCCTGCAGGACGGCACTATTTCCGAAGGACACGGCCGCGCGTTGCTAATGGTAACCGATTCGGTCAAGCGTGGGGAATTATTTAAAAAGATGAACAAAAGCAAAATGTCGGTCCGCCAAGCGGAGGATGCCGCCCGCGCTTTGATGTTTCCCACTAAAAAAGCCGATAAATCTGCTAAACCGGTGGAAGTAACTGCTTTTGAAAACGATTTGCAGTCCGCCCTGGGTACCAAAGTGGAAGTGAAATGCGGCAAAAATATGAAAAAAGGCACGCTGGTCATTCATTATCATTCCTTGGATGAATTGGATAATATCGCAGGCCGTTTAAAAAACAAAATGCTATAAAATGCGTAAACCATTCCGCACTCCCCGCCCAAACAGCGGGGAGTGCTTTTGTATAAGAATAAAAAAGCTTAAAAAATAAGAAAAATTTTTAAAAACAGGGTAATTTATATGCTGGGGACACGGGTGAAGCGTAAGTAAGATAAAAAATGGATATAAAAAAGCCGGGATTTAAAATCCCGGCTTTTTATTGTCAATTTTCTCAGATGGTGGCATCCTGATCGTAAAATTCCCGGATAGTGTCGCATACGCGGCGGATTTGTTCCTCGGTAATTTCGGGGAACATGGGGATAGAGAGCACCTCTTGGGCAGCTTTTTCCGCTTCGGGATAATCTTCGGGTTTAAAGCCGCGGTATTGATAGGCCGGCTGTTTATAAAGCGGTACGGGGTAATAAACGGCCGAGCCAATGCCGCGTTCTTTCAAAAAGGCCTGCAGTGCATCGCGTTTTTCGGCGCGAATGGTATAGACATAGTAAGACTGTGCATAACCAGCTGGCGGCGTAGGCGGCAGTACAACAGGTACTCCGGCCAGTCCTTCTTCGTATAAAGCGGCGGCTTTGCGGCGTTTTTCGGTCCATTCTGCCAAATGGGGCAGTTTTACGCGCAGAATAGCGGCCTGGATTTCGTCCATACGCAAGGTGGAACCTTCCAGGTCGTATTCATAGGCCTTGCCCAGTGCGCGCCCGCTGTGGCGCAGAGAACGGCAGCGGTTGGCGATTTTATCGTCGTTGGTGGTAATACAGCCCGCATCGCCGCAGGCGCCTAAATTTTTGCTGGGATAGAAGCTAAAACAGCCCGCATCGCCGATGCTTCCTACCATAACGCCATCTGCCATCGCCAGGTGCGCCTGGGCGCAGTCTTCAATCACCTTTAGTCCGTGTTCATTGGCCAGGTGCATAATAGCGTCCATATTGGCGGGGTATCCGTAAAGGTGGACGGGCAAAATTGCTTTGGTTTTTTTCGTGATTTTCCGTTCTACATCGTGCACATCTAAGTTGTAAGTGCGCGGATCAATATCGGCAAATACAAATTGAGCGCCTGTGAGCGAAATAGACGAGGTGGTGGCGATGAAAGTAAACGGGGTGGTAATGACTTCGTCCCCTTTGCCGATCCCGGCGGCGGCCAAGGCAATTTGCAGCGCGCTGGCGCCGGACGAACAGGTAATACAGTGTTTTACGCCGATTAATGAGGCAAATTCTTCTTCAAATTTTTCGGTTTGCGGTCCAAGCAGCCAGTGCATGGAGTTCAGCGCTTCCAGCGCGGCGGCGTTGATTTCGGTTTTTAAACTGTCGTGCTGTTCTTTTAAGTTAAACAGCGGGATAGGTTTTATGTCGTCGGTCATAACGGGAATGACTCCTTGTGTTATTTATACAAACTGTGTACTTCGGGCATTTCCAATAATTCGCGGGTGATATTTTGGAAGTCATGCCCGGTAAAAGTAGCGACCAAGCTTACATGGAAGCGATTGTCCTGTTTGGTTACTTCGCTTTTTAAAATGGTAATGTGCTGAGTTTCTATTTGATGGATAATTTTCTGTACCACCTGCCAGCTGGGTTCACAGGTTACATAAAAAGTGTCGTAATGTTTAACAAATTCCACCATTTTGAGGGTTTTTCGTACGGCCAGCTGAACCAGCAAAATCCCGACCGCACACAAAGCCGCCCAGAAGTATTGCCCAAACCCAACCGCCATACCGATAGCCGCTACCAACCACACGCCGGCGGCCGTGGTCAAACCGGAGATTTTATTCCCGTCGCGCAGAATAGATCCGGCGCCGATAAAACCCACCCCGGTAACAATTTGCGCGGCAATACGGCCGGGATCGCCGCCTTGGGTGCTCATAAATTCGGAAAGCACCGTAAAAAGCATGGCGCCCAGGCAGATGAGGCAGTTGGTGGCAAAGCCGGCGGGCTTGTCGTGATATTGGCGTTCAAGTCCGAGCACACCGCCCAGCACGAGCGCCAAAAAAATTTTAATAAAAATCTCGTCCATATCCTTTATAATACAATAGAGAGTAAGATAAAGTAAACCACCATCAGCAAAAGTCCCACCGGCATTGCGGCGCGGGCCCATTCGCGGCTTTTAATGCCCAGCTTAGAAGCGCAGATGATATTGGGGATATTGCCCGGTATCAGCAGTCCGCCTGCCAAAATAAGGGAAGCCAATAAAAACACCAGGGTTTCCTTGGGCAAAGAGGGCATAATTTCAATGCTGGCCAAGGTGGCGTTATCCAATACGGCCGAGAGGGAGTTAATCCAATACAGGGCGTATTTGGATAAATGCGTAATGGTGCGCGCGGCCAGCGGTTTTAAACCGTCGCCCAGCAAAATCAGCGCGGCTACGAACATATAGACTTTTCCGGCCCGCACCGTAATTTGACGATACGATTCCGCTTCGGTTTTTTGTTCCGGTTTGGAAGTGAGCGGCCGGGTGCCCAGCCGGGCGGCCAGTGCCGCAAATAAAATCAGCGCCGGCAGAATCCACAGCCCCATCAGCCGCAGCAAAAAGAAGAAATCAGCGTGATAAGGTTCCGCTTTTAATTTGGCGATGACAATGGTGGAAAGCGGTTCGCCTATCGGTGTTAGAATAGCACCAAAGCCGATGGCAAAACAGGCATATACGGCCAGCCGGGTTTTTTGGACGGGGGTCAAGTCCAGCAGTTTAATGATTTCTGCCGTAATCAGCGCGGCGATAATGGCGGTCATCACACTGGAGAATAAACCAATTAGCAGCACGGTTAAAAACAACAAAGTTTTCGGGCCGGTTTTAGTTTCCAGGGAATGTACGGCATGGGCCGTCCAATGGCCGAATTGTTTAAACAAAATGCCCAATACCAGCACGGCGGCCGTAATGGCCAGGGGTTCTTTGAGCGCTTCGGCCACCAGGTGCCCGCTCCAGCTGCCGGATATTGTTACAGCGCCCAGGCCGCAAACCAGCAGGAAGAGTTCCAGTTCTTCTTCTACTTTATGCAGTAAGAAGGGCAGCGTCAGCGCTGCGAGTACAATCAGTGAAAGTAACGCCATCACCAGGACGGATATATTCTGTTCCATAGCGTATTAAATCCTTTTTAAAGGCCGGCGGTCAGTTTGTTTTTGGGTTATAAAAAACCCGCCGCTTTGGCAGCGGTGGGTTTTTGAAAAAGCAACAGCTTAAAAACGCGTTCCGATTTTCAGCATGACAGTTAAATAATGGAAGTGTCCTTTTCCAAACGCGTCATGGAATTCGTTGTTAGCGTCTAAATAATAGTAACGGCCTTCCACTCCGAAGATGACGGTTTCGTCAATATCAAACTCCAGCCCCAGCCCCAGCATGGTAGCCAGGTCGGTGCTGTCGGTAGTCAGGTGGGAGCCGTCCTCGTTTCTTTGGCGGGCGAACATATGGCCTACGCCGATACCCATCGGGATATACAAACGGGTGGATTCCGAGGGGAACAGGTTAATGCGGCCGGTAATTAAACCGGTGGCAATACCGGTGCGGTAGTACGCATTTTGAGCGCCGGCGGTAAAATTATCCCCGTCGCCCAGTTGGGCGTAGTTGCCGTCCACCCCCAGGGCAAAGACCGGGGTAATGTTGCGCACAAAGCCCAGTCCGGCCGTCCAGCCGGTACCGCCCAGATCCAATTCTTGTCCGTTATGGGTCCAGGAATCCTGTGGCAAAACCATGCCGCCGTAAAATTCAATCCGGGTAGTGTTTTTGCGCAGACCGTATTCCTGCAGCCCGTAATATTCCTGCGCCGCGGCAGGAACAGTGAAGCACAAAGCGCACAGCAGAAGTAATTTTTTCATAAAGCTCCTCTTTGTGAAATATCTTTTATATTGTAAAAATTTTACAACCCTTTTACAATACGGAGTTGGCACTTGGGGTTTTGAAACTTTCCGGAGATATTATCCTGTACTACTTGGTTCCAGCAATTTCGGGCACGCAGGATTTGCTCGGCGATATCCCGCACGGCGGCGGATCCGCCGCCGCGGGGGGAAGTATAGACGGCCAGCCGTTTGGCTTCGGGCACGCTGTTGGCTACGGCCAGCGGCAGCCCCACGCGCGAGAGAATGCCCAGGTCAATCAAGTCGTCCCCGATGAAAGCGGTTTCTTCGGGCCGAATGCCGTATTCCTGCTGCAAAAAGTCCAGCGCGCGGTGTTTAACGGAAGTATTGTAAAACAAATACTTCATACCCAGCTGCTGGGCCCAAAACTCCAGCGTGGGGCTGGCCCCTTTGGAAACAATGCCGGTTTCAATCCCGCAGTAGGCCAGGAATAACAGACCCATGCCGTCTAACGATTCAAAATTTTTAATTTCCCGGGCGGTGCCGTTTTCGTCGGTAAAAAAACTGAGGGTTCCGTCCGTCATCACGCCGTCCACATCGGTCAGCAACAGTTTAATTTGACGGGCTTTTTGTACAAACAGCGGAGAAATTTCATTCATATATTTTGTATTATACCTTTATTTTTAACGGGCGAAAAATTATATAATTATCATATGAGGAAATTTATGGTGCTGGTGCTTGTGGGGCTGTGGGCCGTCTGCGGCTGCACACCGAAAACAGTCATCAGCAAAACCTATAATTTTGACCAGATAAACCGGATTGGTGTAATGGGCTTTAGCAACACCTGGCCTGCAATGCAGGGGGTGGAGAATCTATTTGCCAAATATTTGATAGAAGCCGGTTTTAAAGTGGTGGAACGCGCCCAGCTGGAGAGTGTGCTGAAAGAACACAATATATCGGTATCCGGTTATTTGTCACCGGAAACAACGCGCGAAATTGGTAAGATTTTAGGGGTAGATGTGCTGCTTATCGGTGAAGTGAGTTCTTACACGCCGGCCCGTACGGAGCTGACGATGACGGCTACCCGGCGCACGGAATCCCGCCCGGTCTATACCCAAGATGTAATGAAACTGCCCGACGGCACCTATGTAGGTTATACGCGCAATGTCGGCACGCAGTATTCCCATTCTACTGATGTCCGCCCGACGGAATATACCATCAATGCCCGGGTGGGGATTATCGCCAAATTGGTAGATGTGGAAACGGCGGAAATCGTTTGGATTGGTTCCGATGAGGATTCCGCATCCAGCGCGTTGGACGCTGCCGATTATATTGCCCGCGGGCTGGTAAAAAGTTTTACCAAAGAATTAGCCAAACTGCAGAAACAACAGGCCCTCTTATGATTGCTTCCAAATCCACTTTTGCCGAACAATCCGCGGTGTTTTTGTTCAAAGGTTTTTTTATGCTGGTAAAAACGGCATTTATTTTGCTGGCATTATCGGTGGGGGCGTTGGTGGCGGGGCAGAGTTCGGTGGCGCCGGTCAGCTTGCGGCTGCTGACGGCTTACGGTATGGAATATGCCGTGGCTACTTTTAAACCGTACCGGCATTTGTTCCCGGAGCCGTATTTAATAGATTTAGAAAATAAATAAAGAGGTTGTTATGTTAGACATTAAATATATCGTTGCAAATCCCGAAGAAGTCAAAAAACGGCTTGCTTTGCGCAAACCCGAATTAGCGGCCCAGGTAGATGAAGTGTTGGAAAAATACTCCGCCTATAAAACAGTGCTGGCCCGCGTGGAGGAATTGCGCGCCAAACGCAACGAGATGTCTAAGTCCATCGGGAAAATCAAAAAAGAACAAGGCGACGAAGCCGCCAAAGAAGCCATGTCCCAAGTGGGCAAGCTTAAAGAAGAAATGGCGGTCAAAGAAGCCGAGCTGGAACCTCTTAAAAAAGAAATCAACGATTTATTGTTAAGCATTCCCAATATGCCCAATGAGCATATTCCGGTGGGCGTGTCGGACGCGGACAATCCGGAATATCTGCCCTGCACGATTGCACTGCCGAAATTTGATTTTAAACCGCTGGACCACCAGTCCATTGGCGAGAAACTGGGCATTCTGGATTTTGAAGCCGCGGCGGCTTTGTCCGGCAGCCGGTTTGCTTTATTCAAAGGCGACGGCGCCCGCCTGGAACGCGCAATCATTTCGTTTATGTTGGATATGCACGCCAAAAAGGGATATACCGAAATTTTGCCGCCGGTTATTGTGAACGAAGATATTCTAATCGGCACCGGCCAGCTGCCCAAATTCCGCGAAGATATGTATGAACTGACGGGTGAGCCCAAACAGTTTTTAATTTCCACGGCGGAAATCCCGCTGACGAACTTAAACCGTATCCGCGTCATTCCCGAAGCGGAACTGCCGATTAAGCTGACGGCGTATTCGCCGTGTTTTCGCAAAGAATCGGGCACTTACGGCAAAGATACGCGCGGTTTAATCCGCAACCACCAGTTTGACAAAGTGGAACTTGTCATGCTGTCCAAACCGGAGCATTCGTATCAGATGTTGGAAATTATGGTGTCGGACGCGCAGGAAATTTTAAAAGAACTGGGGATTCCCTACCATGTGGTGGAATTATGCAGCGGGGATATTGGGTTTTCGTCAGCCAAGACCTACGATATTGAAGTATGGATGCCGAGTGAAAACCGCTTCCGCGAAATTTCTTCCTGCTCCAACTGCCTGGACTTCCAGGCCCGGCGCATGGGGCTTCGCTACAAAAACGCCCAAGGCAAACAGGAATATGTGCATACCTTAAACGGCAGCGGGCTGGCGGTGGGGCGCACTTTTGCCGCCATTTTGGAAAACTTCCAGCAGGCGGACGGGTCGGTCATTATTCCGCCGGCACTGCGGCCGTATTTTGGCAAAGACAAAATTGAGGCCAAAAAATAATGAAACGGTTTTTGCGTTTGGCGGCAGCTTGCGTTTTGATGCTGTCTGCCGTGCTTCCATCGTATGCCGAACTGACGCTTCCGCCCGATGTGATGTACTACGCCACCGAAGGCATCAACGGCGTTTACAGCTTGGATTTTGATACCGCCCAAAAAAATATAGAAAAAGTATTTGCCGATTATCCGGATCACCCGTTTGCCCATTTTGGCAACGCGATGATTGCCTGGAGCCGTTATGAATATGAGTATGAACTCAGCGACGACCGCCAGCGTAAAGTGTTTGAGCAAATTCTGGACGATTCCATCGCCGGCATTAAGAGGTGGATTAAAAAATATCCCGACGATCCAAACGCTTACATGGGCATCGGGGCGCTGTATGGGCTAAGGGCCATGTTTACCATGCGCAACCGCAGCTGGATTACGGCCTATTTTTCCGGGCGAAAAGCCATTAAAAATCTGGAAAAATCCCTGGAGCTGGATCCCACTTATTACGATGCGTATTTTGGTTTGGGTATTTATCAGTATTATGCGGGCACTTTGCCTTCTGTCATTAAAATTTTAGCGAAAATTGTGGCCATTAAAGGCGACCCGGACGAGGGGGTGGCGCAATTAAATTTGGCGCGCCAAAAAGCGCATTTTACTTCGGACAGCGCTAAACTGATTTTAATTGAAATCCAAAACACCCGTACCAGCAAATATTATGCGCCGCAAAAATCGTTGGAATATATCCGCCAACTGCGGGCCAAGTATCCTAAAAATCCGCTGATGCATTATGTAGAAATTATCTGCCTGTATGAAACCGCCCATTACGACGAAGTCTCCGCCCAGGCGCAACAGTTTCTGCAGTTAATTGGGAAAGACCCTTTTTATAAAGACATCTACATTTCCCGCGCCTATACTGCCTTGGGGACGGTACAAATGCAAAAAGGCAATTTTCAAGCCGCCCGCGAGTTGTTTGAAACAGGGCGCGAAGCCATTAAAAACCAGGAACCCAGCCGCTGGGGCGTGTGGAATGAATTGCGCTTGGGACAAGTGTACGATGTGCTGGGCGAGCGGGGAAAAGCCCAAAAACAATACCGTTATGTTTTGTCTTTTAAAGACAAATGGGGCTTTGATGATTTGGCAAAAAAATTACTGCAGACACCGTACGAGGTCCCTGCCAGCAAAGATATGGGGCCCTTGCCTCCTACGATATAGACCGCTTGACTGGAAAAACTTTGAAACCTATGCAAAATTACATAGGTTTTTTTCTGTTAAAATTGGTATGATGTAGAAAATTCACAAAAGGAGAACTTGATGAAAAAACTGACATTATTTGCTGTATTGTTAAGTATGTTGTGTGCTTGGCCGACGGCTGTGTCCGCCCAAGGAATTGAAAAAGGCGACCAAATGGTTTCCGTTTTCTTGGGCGGGGCTGCCCCGTTGCAGGATTCCGGCGTGTATTCCTCGGTGATTACCGGCGATGATTTTGCCAAGGAAGAATTGGCTTGGGGTGACGGTGCCGCTTCTTATGGGGTGCAATATATGTATGCGCTGACCCCTCACTTTGCTATTGGCGCCGAATATAACGGCAACAGCTTTGGTGATGCCGAATATGAAAGAGAATACTTCATCAGCACGAGCAACTGGGGCGAAAGCGAAATTGACAGCAGCATGAATGTACACAACTTCATGGTGGCCGGACGCTATACATTTAACCCGCAGTCCAACACGCGCTTTTATATCCCCTTGGGTTTGGGTATGGCTTCTGCCAAAGCGAGCTTTGACTATAGCGAAGTAATCAACGATTCTGGTCGTTTTGATTTAACGAATGCTTCTATTAGCAAGAGCAGCACCTCGTTTGCCTATTATTTGGGCTTGGGTGTAGAAGGCAACATCAATAACAACTGGATCTGGGGCGTGGAAGGCCGCTACCAGGCGTTTGCGTTTGATTACGGCAAATTTATGGAAGGGTTGGATAAAGAAAACCTGAGCTATTTTGCTTTGCTTTTCAAAGTAGGATATCGCTTCTAATCAGGCATTCAGCTACAAGATCACCCCGCGCCTAAAGCGCGGGGTTTTTTATGATAAAAACCGCCCCGGGTACGAAACCGGAGCGGTTGGAATTAGCGGGCCTGGCCCAGGCCATAAAAAACCCGCTCTTTGGGGAGCGGGTAGAAAATTATTTTTTCTTTTGATCTTTCAACGCCAGATATCCCATTAAGCGGTAAATTAATTTAGAAACATTAAATTCCGTAATGGTATCGGCTTTGCGCTGGCACGCTTCCACCACATCTACGGCCACGATTTTTTTATGTTTAATGACTTCGCGGAACAAGTCCAACGCTTCATACCACATAAATCCGCCGGGTTGCGGTGTGCCGGTAGCCGGAATGACGGAGGGATCAAATCCGTCCACATCAATCGTGATATAGACGGTATCCGTCAGCTTTTTAAGCACTTGCGGAATCAGCTTTTTAATATCGCGGTTTTCGTGCATTAGGAAGGTGGTTACCTTGCCGGCGTTGCAGTATTGTTTTTCTTCGCTGGCCACGCTGCGGATTCCCACCTGTACCACGGGTACCTGGCGGGACGCCGGATACAGCGCGCACGCGTGGCTTTTGGGCGTTCCTTCAAAGGTTTCGCGCAAATCGGCGTGGGCGTCAAAATGCAGAATGCTCAAGTTTTTATATTTTTCAATATACGGCTGAGCCAATGCCTGGGTAACGGTATGTTCCCCGCCAATGTAAAAAGGAATGGCTTTGTATTGCATCAAGTGTCGCACGGTTTTGTCTATATTTTTAAAAACCGTATTGGTGGACCCTTTGCAATTAATGGCTGGCTGGGTGTTGATGCCGAGCTCCCAGGTTTCGGTTTTAGTTTCTTCGTCCCAGAGCTCAATTTGGGTAGAGGCCTCAATAACGGCGGCGGGGCCTTTGGCGGTACCATGCCCGTAGCAGACCGTTTTTTCAAACGGCACGGGCACAACCACGAATTTAGAAAGGGGCAGAGAGCTGTATTTGCTCTCTAGCCCCATAAACTTATCGGTTTGTACGTTATCGCTCACAATGTTACCGGAGTTATTTGACAAACACAGCCGCAGCCACGACGGTGGTCCAAAGACCTTCCACGCAGATGGCGGACTGGGTAATGTTGGTCGTGCGGACGATTTTACCGCTCATTTTCCAGATTTCTTCTTTCTGGTCCCAAGTGGTGTTGTTGTCAAACTCGATGCCCAGCGTAGTGGAGAGCATCAAAGCAGCCAAGTCTTCCGCGTAATCGCCGGCTTGTTTGTCGGTTTCGCCGAAGCTGTGGTGTTCGGAGATGTACCCGTGCGTTTTCTTTCCTTCTTTCGGGATAGCCAACCCCACGGAAGCGGAGATCAAGCGGCGGTAT
Organism: uncultured Elusimicrobiales bacterium; assembly: GCA_944325225.1. GTDB lineage: Bacteria > Elusimicrobiota > Elusimicrobia > Elusimicrobiales > Elusimicrobiaceae > Avelusimicrobium. Next base: position 13,317 of record CALUZQ010000014.1, on the reverse strand, counting down.
TCGTTGCTGGTATTTCTGCTGATGACGCAATGCAGAATTTGGCCCGGGCGCAAATCTTTCAACCCTTTGGAAACGGGCACGGTTTTGCAGCCGGGAGGGAAGATGCTGGAAACAGGCACCAAGTTGAAGCTGGCGATTTTAGCGTCTCTCAACGCTTCTTCAAAGCTGGCCAGTTTTTCTTTGTGTCTGCCGATTCCTTTGGTAAGGAATATCTCTTTGGGTACAAACGCTTCGTACATTTTTATTTTTCCACTAATTCCTTGATGTGAATTAATATAATATAAATTATAACAAATAACGAAAGGAAAGAATCCTTTTGGTTACTGTTATAATGTGGGTCCCTTTTTACCGGTTGCCCCCTCGGGCGCAAAACCGATACAATAAGAGTGTAATATATTCCTATGAAAAAAACAAAATTTATTTTAGTTACGGCGTTTCTTTTAACCGCGACGGGAGCGTATTGTATGGCAGATATGTTTAAAAACGGGGTGTTGCATTTTGATTACAAAGCGGAGGAATTGGCCCCGGCCGAAGCCGCGGCCCGCGCCCAGCTGGAAAAAGACCTGGCGGCCCTGGTGGCAATTCCCAAAGAACAGCGCACCTTTGAAAATACCATTATGGCCTATGAACGCGCTTTTGACGATTACGGCAATGCGTTGGGCATGAGCGGTTTTTTGTCGTATGTTTCCACCGATAAAAATTTCCGCGATGCCGCCCTGGCCCTGCAAATGCAAATCAGCCAATATATGGTGGATGTGGCTACCCGGCGCGATGTCTATCGCGCCATTCGCGAATATACCGACACCAACCCCCAACTGGACCCTGTTCAGGCCAAACTGGTCAAAGAAATGCTAATCGGTTTTAAAAACAGCGGGTTGGAACTGAACGACGAGGATTTGGAAAAATTCAAAGCGCTCAATAAAGAAAAAGCCGAATATATTATTAAGTTTGATAAAAACATTCAGGAATATAAAGATCCGTTGGCGGTTACCCGCGAGCAATTAAAAGGGTTGGGGGAAGATTACATAGAAAAACTGGAAAAAACCGACGACGGCAAATATCTGGTTACGCTGGACTATCCCGACTATGTTCCTTTTATGCTCAACGCCGACGACGAGGAAGCGCGCAAGGCGCTGGAATTTAAATACAACCGCCGCGGCGGCGAAGAAAATGTGGCTCTTTTAGAAAAAACCCTGCGGCTTCGCCAGCAAATTGCCCAGTTGCTGGGCTACCAAAATCACGCTCAGATGAAACTGGAGGACCGCATGGCCAAAGACCCGAAAACGGTCATGAAGTTTTTGAAAAATTTACAGAAAAAATTAAAGCCGCTGGCCAAAAAAGAAGACAAAGAAATGATTGCTTACAAAAACAGCAAAACGGGCAAAAAAAGCCGCACGCTTTATTCGTGGGAAAGCGGGTATTGGAGCAACAAATACCGCAAAGAAAATTTAGCGCTGGACAGCGAAAAAATCAAAGAATACTTTCCGTCCCAGGTCGTTATTGACGGTATGTTGGAATTATTTGGCGGGGTGTTTGGCATTGCATTTGAGCCGGTGGAAATTCCGGTATGGAACCCCGATGTAAAAGCGTTTAAAATCAAAGACCGCGCCAGCGGCGAACTGATTGCTTATTTTTATATGGACTTGTATCCGCGCGAAGGCAAATACAAACACGCGGCCTGCTTCGGGTTGGTGGAAGGGGAAGAAAAGAAAGACGGCTCCTATCAAATTCCGTTTGTAGCGATTGTGGCGAATATGAATAAACCGTCCGCGGCAACGCCGTCTTTGTTAAAACACAGCGAAGTGGAAACGCTGTTTCACGAATTTGGCCATGTGCTGCACAATGCGCTTACCAAATCCAAATACTCGGCTTTTTCCGGCACGAATGTCAGCTGGGATTTTGTAGAAGCCCCCAGCCAAATGCTGGAACGCTGGGCGTGGAACCCGCAAGTGCTTAAAAAAATCAGCAAGCATTACAAAACGGGCGAACCGCTGCCGGACGATTTAATTAAGCGGATGATTGCGGCCAAGAATTTCGGGTCGGGAGGCACCTATTTGCGGCAGGATTTTTTCGCCCAGTATGATATGACGCTCCACACCGCCAAATCAACGCCCGATACGACCAAACTTTATTTTGAGTTAACCAAAAAAATCCGCGGTTTGCCGCTTACCAAGGGCACCCTTCCGCAGGCGTCGTTTGGCCATATTATGGGCGGGTACGATGCGGGGTATTACGGTTATTTGTGGTCGGAAGTCATCGCGGAAGATTTCTTCGGCGAGTTTGAAAAGAACGGCGTTTTTAATTCGGAAACGGGCTTAAAATTCCGCCGCGAAATTTTGGAAAAAGGCGGTACCGTAGAAGAAGAAAAAATGGTGGAAAACTTTTTGGGCCGTCCGGCCCGCATAGAGCCGTTTCTTCAATCCATTGGGCTTTCCCAGGAGGAATTATGAGCGTAGTAATTGGGATAGATGTAGGCGGGTCCACCACTAAAATTGTGGGTTATACGGACGGCGGGCAACTGGTTTCTATGCTCAAAGTGGAAGCCGCCGACCCGATGACCTCGGCCTACGGCGCTTTGGGAAAATTTATTAACGAAAATGGGCTGGCGCTAAGCGATGTACAGCAAATTATTTTAACGGGGGTGGGCTCCTCGTTATTTCAGAAAGACATTTACGGAATCGCCACTTCCAAGGTGGATGAATTTAAAGCCATCGGCTTGGGTGGGCTGGCGTTGTCTGGCAAGAAAGAAGGGCTGATTGTCAGCATGGGCACCGGGACGGCGTTCGTACGCGCCGGGAAGGACGGCATTTGCCATATTGGCGGATCGGGCGTAGGCGGCGGAACGGTATTGGGGCTGTGCGGCAAGCTGTGCGGAGCCACTTCCTTTAAGACTATTGTGGAAATGTCCGCCGGCGGGCAGCTGGACCGGGTGGATTTGAACATTTGTGATATCAGCCAAGGCGTTATTGCCACCTTAACGCCGGAAACCACGGCTTCCAACTTTGGCAAAATGGAAGACGGCGCAGCGCCGGAAGATTTAACCGTCGGCATTTTAAATATGGTGTTTCAAACGATTGGCATGATGGCGGTTTTTGCCTGCCGCAACGACGCGGTAAAAGATGTAATTCTTACCGGCACGCTGACGCAGGTTCCGTTTGCCAAAACCGTTTTTGAAGCGCTGCATAAGATGCACGGCGTGAATTTTATATTGCCTCAAAACGCCATTTATGCCACCGCCACGGGGGCGGCGTTATCGTATCTTTATCGGAACGGAAAAGCGGATGCCGGCCAATAAAAATTCGTATAAAAAATCCAGCTTTGGTCCGGCGTTTTTTTTCTTGTCCAAACGCCGCCGCGAAGCGTTGGCCAATTACTACGAATTTTGTCGGTTGATGGACGATATCGCCGACGAACCGAATATCCCGGCCCCTTTGGAGCAACTGGACCAATGGAGTGCGGAAATCCACCGCATGTATGATGACGCCCCGCAAACGGATTTGGGCCGCCGCTTGCAGCGGGACGCCCGGGAGTTTTCCATCCCGGCCGACCGGTTTTTGCTTCTTATAGAAGGCATGCGTGCGGATTTAACCGGCCGTTGTTATGAAACTTCGCACGATTTGGATTGGTACCTGTACCGAGTGGCGGGAGTAGTTGGACTAGCCACTTTGGATATTTTGGGCGTTCGGGGGCCGCAGGCCGAACGGCTGGCCCGGGTGGAAGGGACGGCGGTTCAGCTGACGAATATCATTCGTGATGTGGCGGACGACGCCCGTTTGAGGCGGGTCTATATACCGGCAGACTTGCTGCGGCGTTTTTCGCTTTCCCGCACGGATGTATTGGAAAACCGAAACCCGCGTGTTTTAGCGTTCGTGCTGGCCGAGCTGTCAAGGCAGGCCCGGGCGGCCTATGAGCAGGCCTTTGCCTGTATGAAGCAGTTGCCGCGGTTGCAAATGATACCGTGCCGGGTAATGGGGTATGTATATTTAAAAAATCTTGCTAAAATAGAAAAAACGGGATTTATTTTTTCTCGGCCCGTAAAATTGACTAAACACGAAAAATTGAGCGCGTTGATTTATGCTTTGTTTAAAACCTTTTGCTAATCGTTGGATATGGGCGCTGAGTGCCTGTTTGTATGCGTTCGGCTGGGGGTATGCTGCCGGCGGGAATCAGAATATCGCTGCTTGTTTGGAAAGCGGAAAAAAATCGTTTGCCGCGAAAGATTACTTGATGGCGCAGGACACTTTTACCCGCTGCCTGAAGCTGGACCCGGACAATGTGGAAGCCCACCTTTCTTTGGCGGGTGTATTGCTGACGCAGGACGACTTGACCGGAGCGGATAAACATTTCAACGCCGCTTTGAAAAATATGAAACGCACTTCGCCCTATTGGTCCTATACTTATTCTATGTTGGGCGATATTGCGCTGAAACAGCAGCAGAACGACAAGGCGCTTAAACTGTATTCCAAATCGCTGGAATACAATGCGGCCAATGTCAACTCGCTGGTAGGAAAAGGGGTGATTGTGGAATACCAGGGCGACAAACAAGGCGCCTGTGAGTATTACCGCTCGGCCTTGGCGGTGGAGCCGCTGAACTTAATTGCCCGCAATCGGCTGATTAATTTGGAGCCCGACTATTTGACCAACGACGAAATGCTCAACGCGTTAAAACAGCGCTATGCCGTCGCGCCGGACGCTGCCGAACTGACGGAAGAAAACCGGGCCTTATTTGAAAAAATACACCGTGCCGAACAACGCCGGGGCATAGATTATTTAAAAAATAAATACCTTAAAGTGCCCAAAGAATATATCGTTACCTTAAATAAAGACACCAGCTTCGAACGGGAAATGCTGACGCTGGACGGATATAACGCGTTGGAGAAAAGCATCGGGCAGGACGCGATTGCCGTGTTTCAAAAGGGTGGGGTTCCCATCAAAGATGTATTTGATCTGCGGGATATGAAAGGGGAGAAAATTTTTACGCCTGAAAGCACCTTAACGGAAAGCGGTTTTTATGTCTATACCGAAGCCCTGCAGGGCCGTAAGGCCTTCTTACTGCCGCAGGAATCCGTACCGCCCACCCAGGCCTTTTTGGAAAAAGTAGCCGCCCGCGTGCAGGAACTAAAAGATGCCGGCTATGTGGAAATTTCGCGTTCGGAATATAAGATGATTCAAAACCAAACAAATTGCTCCGACGAAACCTTGCGTTCCAAATTAGGCGTTTATGTATTGCAGGTAGCCAAGAATGACCGCCGTTATTTTGTGCTGGCCCGTCCAACCGCCGATCCCAAAAAAGGGGTTTCCTATTATTATGTGATGGCGGCACGCGCCAAACGAAATCCCAACATCAAAGTACCTTCCAATTCGCTGGTGGAAAGCTATGCGTTTTATGGCTACACCGTTTGTTTGGAGGACGGCAACTTACTGGAATAATAAGCGGCCGTCCGCGGCGTTGCACCACACCAAGTTTGCGAACGATAAAAACCCCGGGGAACCCGGGGTTTTTGATAGCTTACTCAACGATAGGACAGCCGTTTAAGCGGCCGGCGTCTTTTTCCCGATAAGGGTTAAGAATTCATCTTCGCTCAGTACCGGGACGCCCAGCTCCTGCGCTTTTTTTAATTTGCTTCCGGCGGCTTCTCCGGCCACAACATAAGAAGTTTTTTTGGATACGCTTCCGCTGGCTTTTCCGCCGTATTCTTTGGCTAACAGTTCGGCTTCCGTGCGGGACATCGTTTTCAATTCGCCGGTAAAAACGAGTGTTTTGCCCTCTAAGATGTTTCCGGAAAGTTCTTTTTTTGGTTGGGTAAAATTGAGTCCGGCCGCGCGCAGCCGTTCAATTTGTTCTTGTGCGCGGGGGTTTCGGAAAAAATCATAAATGCTTTTGGAAACAATTTCGCCCACTTCGCGCACTCCTTGCAGTTCTTCCAGCGAAGCATTTTTTAAAGCGTCTAAGGTGCGGAAGCGATCGGCCAAAATTTCGGCTGTTTTGGCTCCCACAAACGCAATGCCTAAGGCAAATAACAGGCGCGAGAGCGGTTTTTGTTTGCTGGCTTCTATGGCGTCCAGCAAATTTTGGGCTTTTTTATCCTTGAAATTTTCCAGGTTCAGCAAGTGCAGAAAAGTTAAATTGTAGATATCGGCAAAATCCGTGATATAGCGGTTTTCCAGCAGTTGGTCCATCACCACATCGCCGAGTCCTTCAATATCCATTGCGCCGCGGGACGCAAAATGCAAAAGCCGCGCGCGCAGCTGGGCCGGGCAGGAAGGGTTGACGCAATAGTAGCCCACTTCATCGGGTTCTTTGTAAACGGGTCCTGCGCAGGAAGGGCAAGTTTCCGGGGGAATTACTTCCTGGAGTCCTTTGTGTTCGGCGACTTTTACGACTTTTGGGATTACTTCTCCCGCGCGTTCAATAATTACGCTGTCGCCCACGCGCAGCCCCAGCCGTTTAATTTCGTCAAAATTGTGCAAGGTCGCGTTGGAAATAGTTACCCCGCCCACGGAAACCGGCGTTAACTCGGCCACGGGGGTAATGACGCCGCTTCGCCCAACGGAAAAGAGGATGTTCTTTACCGTAGTGGTGGCTTGCGGGGCCGGGTATTTAAAAGCGATTGCCCAACGGGGGCTTTTGGCGGTTATGCCCAAAATGCGCTGGAAATCAAACCGGTTTACTTTTACGACCAGACCGTCCACATCAAACGGCAGTTGGTGGCGGGACGATTCAAATTGGTGGTAAAACCGGATTACTTCGGAAATTTGGGAAGTTTTCGTGCGGGCCGGGCAGACGGCAAAGCCCCACTGTTTGCACAAATCAATAAATCCGCTGAACGAATCGGCGGCGATAGCGCCGGTGCCGAACGAATGGGCAAAAAATTTAAGCGGCCGCTGAGCGGTCATCTGCGGATCTTTTTGGCGCAGGGAGCCGGCGGCGGCGTTGCGGGTATTGGCGAAGGTGTTTTCGGCCAGCAGGATTTGTTTGCGGTTCAGTTCGTCCAGGTCTTTTTTTTCTAAATAGACTTCGCCGCGTATTTCCAACAGTCCGGCGGGTGCGTTTTCTATTTTTTGCGGGATATTTTGAATGGTGCGGGCGTTGGCGGTGATATCTTCGCCTACTTTGCCGTCCCCGCGGCTGGCGGCGGTTACGAGGATTCCGTTTTCATAAGTTAAGGAACAGGAGACGCCGTCTATTTTGGCTTCTACGACCATTTCAAAATCGCTGCGCTGGAGGATTTTTTCCGCCCGGGCATACCATTCGCGGATATCGTCCGGCGAGTAGGAGTTGTCCAACGACAGCATAGGCACCGCGTGTTTAACCGGCGAGAACAACGCCCCTGGCTGCCCGCCGACCCGTTGGGTGGGGGAATTTTTAGTGCGGTATTGGGGGTATTGGTCTTCCAGGTCTTTTAATTGCTTGTAAAGTTCGTCGTACTGCGTGTCGGACAAGATGGGGTTGTCCAAATTGTAGTAAAGGTTATTGTGGTAATTGATCAGCTTTTTAAGCCGTTCAATTTCTTCTTTTGGGTGCATACCTTTTATTTGCGTTCTTTTTTAAGCTGGTCTAAAAGCCCGTTGATGAATTTGCTGGAATTTTCGGTGGAGTATTTTTTGGCCAATTCAATGGCTTCATCAATGATAGCCGGGACGGGCGTTTTTTCCGGGCTGAAAACCATTTCATAGGTGGCCATTCGCAGAATGGAGCGGTCCACCGCCGACATACGGGCCACCGTCCAATTTTTAGCATAAGAGGAAACAATGCGGTCTATTTCCTGCAAATGGGCCGTAGTGCCGGTAACGAGATCCTGGCAGAAAGGGAAGCATTCTCCCAGTTCTTTTTTAAAGTCAGCCGCATAACGGGCCACTTCGTTTTCCTGCGCGTCTTTGGCACTGTCGGCGTAGTAAAGCGATTGCAACGCACATTCCCGGGCCATTCTTCTGTTACTCATGTTCCCCACCTTAAAGCATAAAGATTGTAATAAAATCCATATAGATTTTAGCAAATTTCCGAAGTCCTTGCAGGGGCGGCCGGCGCAAAAACCGGGGCTAATAATTTTTTATGCAGACAGTGCCGCCCATTATGTGCTAAGATAGAAAAAAACTCATTGATAAAAGGGGGAAGTGATGAAAAAAATAAGTTTCTTTTTCATGGGACTGCTGTTAGTGGCGGCACCCGCTTTTGCAGAACGCATGCAGACTGTGTGGGGCGAAGGACGCTATGTGTCGCGCAGCATTCAGCCGCTGCCGGCGTTTCACGCCGTGGAAGTGCGCGGCGATGCCGAAGTGGACTTTATGCAGCACCCGAATATTTCGGTTACGGTCAGCGGGCGGGAAAATTTAGTTTCTTTTTCTGATGTACGCGTGGAAAACGGCGTGCTGATTGTGGGTTTTACGCGGCCGATTCATATCCGCGGGGAACAGCATTTGCGCGTTGCGGTCAGCGCGCCGGATTTGCAGGCCGTGTCGGTCAGCCAAGGCGGCGAGTTTGAAGTACGCGGCGCTTTGCAGACAGAGTCCTTGAAGCTGGCGGCCAGTCAAGATTCGGAAATTTCCATGGATTTTGTACAGGCCTACGCAGTGGAAGCGGCGGCTTCCGGCCGGGCGGAAATTGAAATCAACCGGCTTTCTGCCCAGCGTGTGAATGCGTCCATTTCGGATCGGGCGGATATGGATTTAGCCGGCTCGGCGGAGGAAGTTTCCCTGATTAATGACGGCCGCGGCGAAATAGACGCCGATGACTTGCGCGCCGCCACCGCCCACGCCGTTAATAACGATTCGGGATCTATTAAAGTGTATGCGTCCGACGCGCTTTTTGCGCAGGCCAACGGCCGCGGCCGGATTGAATACAAGGGCTATCCGGCTTCGGTAAAGCGGGAAGGAAACGCAAAGAAAATCGTGCGCGACCGCGACCACGATTACGAGGATTAACAGTTAACCCAAAGGGCTCCGCAAGGAGTCCTTTACAATAGGAGCACGCCTGACAAATGAATAAAACAGGGCTATTCTTGCTGGGGTGTCTATGGCTGGCCGGCTGTCATGCCGTGCCGGAGCAACAGCTGACGGGTGCGGACCGGGACTCCCGGGGCTGTATCGGTTCGGCGGGCTATACCTGGAGCGCGGCCCGGCAGGCCTGCCTGCGCGTTTGGGAAGAAGGGATCCGTTTAACCGCGCCCGGAACAGACGCGGCCTGCTTTGTTGTGTTATCGGCGGACGGAACCCGGGCGGAATTATTTTTGCCGGTTAAAATAAAACCCGTTTTGCTTCGGCGCGGGTTTACCCCGCAAGGGCCGTACTGGTCCCGTCCGGCGGCGGATTGGCGGCTGGAGCGGCTGCCCCAGGGGTGGAAACTGTGGCACAACGGGGGACTGGCTTATCAGGCACCTAACCCGGCGGCGGATTGACAGTTTTTTCAAGAAGTTGGTATAATAACTATGTTCCCGTATAGGGGAACTATTTTTTTGAAAGAATAATTAAATGGCCAGATACGATAACAGAAGAGAATATAAAAAAGATCTCTATCGCAGAAACCAAAATATCCGCGTGCCGGAAGTAAGATTGATTGATTCGGACGGTACGATGGTGGGGGTCATGCCGGTGGCGCAAGCCATCGCCCTGGCCAAAGAACAAGAGTTGGACCTGGTGGAAATTTCACCCAACGCCCAACCTCCTGTCTGCAAAATACTGGATTACAACCGGTATGTGTACGAGCAGGGTAAAAAAGCGGCTGAAGCCAAAAAGAAACAAGCCAAAGTAACCATGAAGGAGCTGCGCATTAAATCGCGCATTGCGCCGCATGATCTGGAAGTGAAAATCCGCCAGATAGAAGAGTTTCTTCGCAAGAAGGATTCGGTGCGTTTCGTTGTGGTGTTCCACGGCCGCGAAAACCAGCATAAAGACATTGGCATTCAGATTCTAAATGATACGGCCAAACATTTGGCTGATTTGGCGAATGTGGACGGCGGATTGCAGTCTATGGGGAACCGAATGTCTATGACTTTTGTGCCCAAAAATTAAAAACGATTTTTAGGTCCTTTTTAGTGTACTGCGTGCGGGGCTTGACCGGCTCCCGGCGCAGGTTGTTCGGAAAAAGGGCTAATTAAACAGAGGTACTATAAAAATGCCTAAATTGAAAAACCACAGCGGCGGCAAAAAACGCTTCAGAAAAACCGCCACGGGTAAATTCACCCACAGAAAAGCCGGCAGAAAACACTTGCTTACGCCTGTTTCTGCCTCCCGGAAGCACGAAACCAGAAAGACCGGCGTGATTACGCCCGAGTCTAACAAAGGGAAGATTTTGGAAAAATATCTCCCTATGGCCAAATAAGAGGTTAGAAACATGAGAATTAAATTCAGCGTTCCCAGACACGCAAGAAAGAAAAAAGTATTGAAAAGAGCCAGCGGCTATTACGGAGATAAATCCCGCCGCTTGCGCATGGCCACCCAGCAGCTGGATAAATCCGGCGTGCATGCGTATGTTGGCCGCAAAGACAAAAAAACCACTTACCGCCAGTTGTGGATTACCCGCATCAATGCCGCGGTGAGAGAGGAAGGTTTGTCTTACTCTAAATTCATCAGCGGCCTGGCCAAAGCCAACATTACGCTCAACCGCAAAATGTTGTCTGAAATGGCGATTAAAGACCCGGTGTCCTTCAAGAAATTGGTGGATGTAGTCAAAGCCGCGTAAGCGTATCTGCTTTGCAAGTAAAACCCCGCCTGTAACAGGCGGGGTTTTTGTTGTGTCTGGGAAATTCCGGTTGGGTCGGGGCTGTTGATTCTTAAATTCGGGGTTGGCCGGAGAGAAATCTTTTGGGGAGTGAAGGAAAGCGGGGCTTTCTCAAATCTTTGCGTCGGAATCTCTCCGGATTTTCATTGTGGCGATGAAATGAAAAGGACCAACCGGCAGTTGGAACAGCAAGCAGGATTATTCGGGGGAAGCCGTTGTTGTTTCTTTGGCCAGTTCGGCCGCTCGCTGATAGTTTTTGACCCGTTTAAAGAATGCTCTCCACGCCGGAGAAACGGCGTTCTGTTGTTTCTCTATGTTATTTCTGTGGCGCAGGAAGATTTCATACAATTTCTGTTCGGTCTGAGCGTCTATTTCCAGTTGGCGGCCGGCAAATTCCGGGCGGGTGTGGCTGGTTTGGGCATTTTGAAAAGTGGCTCTTTCGTCGTCTATTAATACGCGGACCACCTCTTTTTTGGCATCGGGCCCGAAAAGATTTTCCGTCGTGTTTACTAAATCGGCGTTGTATTGGCGGCGCCGGGCTAAAAAATCGTCCAACAGGGCGGAAATCTCCGGCCCGAAATGCGGGTTTTTTAACGGGGGGCGCAGGTCCTCTAAAACTACTTGCAGAAAAGGTTTTTCTTCTGGGAAAGTGGGTTTTTGGGGGCTAGAATTTTTTTCTGTCTGCGGGATGGCAGGAAACCTTTTGGGAGAGAAAGAGAGGTTTTTTTTAGCGGAAGCAAGCATTTGCTGGGATAATTCAACCAGGTCCAAGCGGTTCGGCTGCGGTTGGGCGGGCGGTTGCCGATGCAGGGTCTGCGAACGGCTTAACTGGGGGAATGCTGAACTAGCTAAAGAAAAAATTTGGCGGGACGATCGGGCAAAAAAATGAAAAGAAACCGCCAGCAGCAGTAAAACCAAAATAAATTTAAAGCGGCTCATAAGCAGTTATTCCCGCTAAAAGGTTTATCGCCGTAATTTTTTTATGCTGGCGGTATTGTTTTGCAGCAACTCATTGATTTGCTGGTCTTGCTCTTTTAACAGTTTTTGCTGCTGGGTAAAATAGGCCGTGAAATTGGCGCTTTGTGCGGCGATTTGTTTTAATTGGCGTTCGGTTTTGGTGGTTAACAGAAAGGCCTGGTATTTGACTTGACTGCCGAAAGTGGCGTCAATATCCGCCAGGGTGTTTTGGTTGGAAATTTGAACGGCTTCCAAGGCGCGTTTCATACGGGTCCGGTCGGCCTGCGAAGCTTTGCCGGGCAGGGTATCGGTTTCCATGGTAACTTCCATAATTTGCGGTTGGGCCGGTCTTTTGGGTGCATTTTGGATGGAGTTGTTTTGACTGGCGGAGGGATTACTCTGCTTTAGCATAGCTGTGAAATCCTTCAAGCGCGGATCATTGGCCAGTTCCTGCTGTTTGGCGGTTAATTTTTTCATCATTAAATTAGTATATTGCTGCAGCCAAAATAAGCGGATTTGCTGGGTTTGTTCTTTAGAAGTACAGCCGGCCAGTGCGAACAGGGCGGCCAAAGGAATTAAAAGAAATTTTTTCATAAGGTCTCCGTTCTCAAAATATAACAAATTTATTTTAATCCGTACAATTCTTTTGTGTTGCGGGTGGTTATTTCCGCCAGGGCTTCTAACGGCAAATTCAAATAATCAGCCACCCACTGCCCAATTAGGGGAATGTTGGAGGGGTCGTTGCGCTGGCCGCGTTTGCCCTGGGGGGATAAATAGGGGCAATCCGTTTCCAAAATAATTTTATCGGCCCCGGCTTTTTTAACCGCTTCGCGGATATATTCGTTTTTCTTATAGGAAAAACAACCGTTAATTCCCAGCAAAAGTCCCATATCTAAAGCGCGTTTGGCTTCTTCGTACCGCGCACAGAAACAGTGCAGCACGCCCGGGTGGCCTGTTGTGCTGGTTCCTTTCCATTCGTGTTTGAGCGTATGAAAAGTATCGTCGTAAGCGGCGTAATCTTCGCCGGCCCGGCGCACATGAAGCACCAGCGGCTTTTGGGTTTGGTTGGCCAGGGCCAGCATCTGAGAAAAAGTTTCCTGTTGCTTTTCTTGGGGGGTTATTTCCAAACAGGTATAGTCCAGCCCAATTTCGCCCACGGCGCGGTTGCGTTCATCGGGCAGCAGGGCGGCCAGTTCCGTTAATTTTTCCTGCGTCATCTCGCAGGCGTATTCGGGGTGCACTCCCAGTACGGCGCGCACCAGGTGGGGATATTGGGCCGCTAATTCCAAAGCGGGCTGCCACTCATTGGGGGCACAGCCAATTTCTACACTTAGGATAATCCCCGCTTGGGGCAGGGTTTGGCCGAGCAGCGCGTCGCGGTCGGCGTCAAAAGCCGGATCGTTTAAATGGGCGTGGGAATCTATAAATTGCATAACTATATTGTAGCTTTTATAGGGGTGATTGGGGACAAGCGGGATCAACCCCGCCCTAACATGCTGATCCCCTTATAAAGTGGGGCGGAAATCTTTTAATTCTTATTGGTTTTTTATCGTAAGAAGATGTCTGGTTGTGCGAGGGCTTGATTTGTTTTTTTTTTTTTATTAATTTTTCGTATGAACCGAATCTATCAAAAATCATTTTCT
>CALUZQ010000013.1 GCA_944325225.1 uncultured Elusimicrobiales bacterium | reverse complement strand
GCCACGATTGTATTTTCCACCCAGCATACCGAAGAAATTTTGGACCGAACCGGCAATAAAATTACCGAAAAATCCAAAAAGGAAATTGAAGCCGCGGCCATTATTCCCGCCGTTAAAAAATGGATTGATAAAGACACCAAAATCTACATCAACCCGACGGGTAAATTTGTAATTGGCGGGCCGCAGTCCGACACGGGGCTCACCGGCCGCAAAATTATTGTGGACACCTACGGCGGCCGCTGCCCGCACGGCGGGGGCGCTTTCTCCGGCAAAGATCCGACCAAAGTGGACCGTTCCGCCGCCTATATGGCGCGTTATATTGCCAAAAACATCGTAGCCGCCAAACTGGCTAAAGAATGCACCGTACAAATTGCCTATGCCATCGGGCGGGAAGAACCGGTCGGCTTCTATGTAGATACCGACGGAACCGGTATATTGCCCGACGAAAAACTCGCACAAATTGCACAAAAGATTTTCCCGCTTACGCCGCGGGGAATTATTGAGTATTTTAAACTCAGAAATCCCATTTATCTTGCCACCGCTTCGTTTGGCCATTTCGGCCGCAAGGGATTCCCTTGGGAAGCGACCGACAAGGTAAGCGCGCTCCAAAAAGCCGCCAAATAATTTAAAACTCCGCCCCCGCGCGGAGTTTTTACAACTATGAAAAAATCACGCGTAAAAGAAGCAAAAAATAAACACAAACAGGGTTATAATTGCGCCCAAGCCGTCGCCTGCACCTACTGCGACCTATTGGGTATGGACGAAAAAACCGCTTTCCGCGCGGTGGAAGCATATGGGCTGGGTATCGCCAAACGCTACGAAACTTGCGGATCTATCTGTGCGATGATGATGCTGGCCGGGCTGAAAAACAGCGATGGCAATTTGGAAGCCCCCGGCTCTAAATTTTCCACTTTTGAATTGGGCCAGAAAATGACCAAACAATTTGAAGAGTGGAACAAAACCTCCTGCTGTGCGCTCTTGCGCGGCACTGACGGCAAAACCGACCGGATCCGCTCCTGCCGCGGCTGCGTGGCCGACTGTGCACGCATTGTAGAAGATTTTTTATTTCCCGGCCAATTTGAGCCGTATGAACCCAGACACCCGGAGGAAGAATAATGAAAAAAGTATGTATGCTTGTTACAGACGGTTTTGAAGAAATTGAAGCCATTGGCACCTACGCCATTTTGCGCCGCGGCGGCGTAACGGTAGATATTTATTCGCTGTTGGACAAAAACGCCACCGGCCGCTTTGGGCTTACCTGCACGCAACTGCTGCCGTTTTCCAAGCTGGACGCCGCTCAATACGACCTACTTGTTATCCCCGGCGGCCCACAGTATAAAGCGCTGGAATCCAGCCCGGCCGTACAAGCACTGATTAAACAGTTTATGGACGCCGGCAAAACCGTCGCCGCCATCTGCGCCGGACCGACCATCTTGGGGCACGCCGGTTATTTAAAAGGCCGCAACTACACCTGCTTTACCGCCATGAATGAGGACTTTGGCGGCCACTATAAAGAAGATTACGCTGTTAAAGACGGCCCTATCATCAGCGGCAAATCCGCCGCGGCCACGATTGATTTTGCTTTTCTGGTGTTGGAAGACGCCGCCGGCAAAGAGGTGGCCGATAAAACCAAAAAAGAAATCTATTATAAAGGGAATTAACCGCCCTTACACTAGAGAAAATTTCCACCAACGGAACGGGCCGAAGGATTGTTGTGCTTCGGCCCGTTCTTTATCGCAAAAGGTTGCTTAGAAGCGCAAAGTCAGCGATGCTTCCGCCCCCAGCCCATAATACGCATAATTGGCCGCTAAACTTAAATCCATATACGAGGGAAGTTTAAAGTTAAATCCGGCCGTCGCACGGGCGGTGGCGGCATATTCGCTTTCCCCTTCTAAAGAAGAATCTAACTGCGCTTGGTTGATATTCAGCGTGGTATAATCCACCCCGCCGCCAATATAAGGCACAAAGTACTTAAATTTCATAGATAACACCAAGCTGGCATTATAATGCGTGGCCGAAAAGTCCCGCGCACTGGCGCTGTGGGCAGACAGCACCAACATCGGTTGAAAAGAACCCAATATCTCGCTGGGACGCGTAATCCCCCAGCGCAATCCGCCGCCGGCAATCGTCAAGCCCTGATAGCTGCTGGCCCGAATAAAACCGTCAATGCGAAATGGCATACCAATATCGGCCTGCAGCCAGGGATAAAACACTTCGCCCACTTCATCACGGTCGCCCAGTGCAGTATGCTGTTGGGTGGCGTAATCGGCGCCGTTGCCTTGGCTCATACGAAACACCATGCTGGCGCGGGGCCCTATCTGAAAACCGCCCCACCCCAAAATGCGGCCCGTCGTATAAGTGCCCGATCCAATCAAACCGCCTAAATCTTTGGTAAACGCGCGGACATTGTCCCGGGTAACATTGGCGCCGAAATCGTCCCAGATATTGCGCGCATAGACGCCGGAGGCACTTAACAGTAACGCCGCCAACGCTATAAACATTCTTTTTATATTCATCAGTAACCTCAATACGAATAATCACCGGTCATTGCTTCCGGTTTACGACAAAATCACTTCATCGCCGGGTCGGACTCGCCCGGCTAAAAATCCGCCGGGCAGTTCCAGCGTATAGCGCGAACCGCGCACAAACCGGCCAAAACGCCACGGTTTCATTTCTTCCGCTACATACAATACCAACCCGTTTTTATCAAAAAAAATTGCATCTATCTTAAAACGCATAAAACAGGTATGTATTTGCGGGCAGGGATCAAGCAAAAGCCCAGTACCCTTTTTCATTGTACGCCGGAACATCAGTCCTTTCAGCCGGGTAAAATAAGTGTCGGCCACTTCTACTTCCTGCGCCAATATTTCGCCGGTGCGTTTTAAGGTACACTTCATTTTGGTTCCTCGGCCGGGTTCGGCCCGGTTATACGGAGGGCGGCTTGCCTGCTGAGCATTTCCTGCACCTGCGCCTGCAGCCGCTTATCTAAAAAAATAAAATGTTCCGGCTCTTTTACCCAAAAACCGGTTTCATTTTGAAACACTAAAAAAGTAATCAGCCACTGCCCGCCGAAAGACACATCGGCAATCCACATACCCGGGCGCGTGAGCGCCGCGCGCATATCAAAAATTTGCGGCTCCGCGGCTGTAACTTCCTGCCGGCACCCTTCGCTGCAGTTTTTTAACAGCTCAAAAGTGGCTTTATCCAATACACGCAAATTGGCGTATTGGCCGCGCGCCAGCGGCAGAACCGGGCGGCCTTGCTGCAAGCGGATATTTTGCACTTCAAAAAAAGAACCATACTGCAAATCAAACGCGCACAGCCCGCACGAACTAATCAGCCAAACAACAAAAAGGGCTGTGCGCTTGAAAAACATTAAGCCGCCACGCGTTCTACATAGCTGCCGGTGCGGGTATCTACGAGCACGGTGTCGCCTTCGTTAATAAAGAGCGGCACTTTGATAACAGCACCGGTTTCCAGGGTGGCTTCCTTGGTGGTATTGGCTACCGTATCGCCTTTTACGCCGGGAACGGTAGAGGCAATTTTAAGCGGCACTTTAATCGGCAATTCCACATTGAACAATTTATCATTGATATAGATGCCGATAGCGTCCATATTATCCTTTAAGTATTTGGCCAAATCGCCCAATTTCTTTACTTCTACTTCCACCTGGTCGTAGGTTTCGGTATTCATAAAAGTAGCCATATCGCCGTTGGTGTAGAGATACTGAAACGGGCGTTTTTCCACTTCTACTTCTTTAAATTTATCTTCGGGGCGGTAAGAAGTTTCAATCACCGAGCCCGTGTTGATATTGCGCAATTTGACGCGCACCACGGCGCGGGCTTGGCTTTTGCGGTGATGCTGAAATTCAATAATTTCCACCAGCTGACCGTTTTCATCTTCAAAAATAAGACCTTCGCGAAATTCTGTAGTACTAAGCATTTTATACCTCTTTTGGGGCCGCAGCCCGAGATTATTTCTGCGTTAATTTTTTGGAACCATTCTTGGTAACTAAAAAACTGTCTTCCAAGCGTATGCCCCAACGACCGTCAAAATAAATGCCGGGCTCTACGGTAACCACATAATTTTCTTCCAGCACATCGGGTGCGCCCGCACGCAAAATCGGGCGATCGTGTTCCTGGAGGCCGATTCCATGGCCGGTCGTATGGAAAAATTCTTTTCCGTAGCCGGCTTTTTCAATCACGGCGCGCGCCGCGGCGTCCACCGCGTCCGCGCTTGCACCCGCACGCAGGGCTTTTACACCTGCCTGACGGGCTTGGTCCACAATGTTCCAAATCTTTGTATAGAAAGCGGGCTCTTTCTTCCCGTGCCACCAGCTGCGCGTCATATCGGAAGTATAGCCCTCGTAATAACAGCCGAAATCCATCAGCACCGCTTCTTCGGCTTTAAGTTTGCGGGTTTTGGACGGCGTATGGTGCGCATCGGCCGTATTTTCGCCAAAACACACGATATTAAACGGAATGGAATCCGCCCCGCGCTTGTGCATCGCCAGCGCCATCAGTATCCGCACCTCATCTTCGGTCATACCGGTTTTGATTTGCGATTTGACTTCTTCAAACGACTGCCAGGCAATTTGACAGGCCTTTCGCAGCTTGGCCACTTCGTCGGCATATTTAGCCATACGCATTTCGCCAATCAGCCCCGAAGCCCGGCACAGCCCGGCCTGAAGCAACAGCTGCCCGTTTTCCAAATCCACCAAGGCCGGGTCAAACGCCACCCGTTTAAGCCCCAGTTTTTTGATTTTATCCAACGCGCCCTGCAACATGCCGCCGTAAGCCACTGCTTCGGTTTTCAAAAAAGCCGCGGCAGGCGTCATTTTGCTGACAATCAACCGCTTGGTAATGCAATATCCTTTGCGCGGCGTAATGAGAAAAACGGCTTCCCCGTCGGACAAGTCAATCCCGGACAGGTACCGCTGTTCCAAACGGTCCGTCGTCAAATATCCGTCCAGCCCGGCCCGTTTAAGCACCCGGCGGAAATCCGACATTCGTTCAGCAGCCAAGTTTTTGATAGCCATAATTTATTTTTTTGTTAAAATCTTTGCGCCGGTTTTAGCCACTGCTACGGTATCTTCCAAACGCACGCCAAATTTGCCGGGCAGGTAAATGCCGGGCTCCACCGTTACGATATGGCCTTCGGCCAATACCGCGGCGGACTGCTGGCTGTTGTACGGATCTTCGTGAATTTCTATGCCTACGCCATGCCCCGTACCGTGGGTAAAATATTCCCCGTATCCGCCTTGGGCGATTACTTGGCGGCTGGCGGCGTCCACCGTTTTGCAGGGCACCCCGGGTTTTACCGTTTTGATGCCTTGCTTGCGGGCCTTATCCACCAATTTCCAAATTTTGGTATATTCCGCCGGTTCTTTTTTACCGTGCCACCAGCTGCGGGTAATATCGGAACAATAGCCCTTATACACACAGCCAAAATCCATCAGCACCGCGTCCTCGGCTTTGAGTTTGCGCCCGCTGGTTTCGTGATGCGGGTTGGCGGCGTTTTCGCCAAACGCTACAATCGTGTAAAAAGAGGTCGTCGTGGCGCCGTGGGCACGCATAAAACGCTCCATTTCGGCGGCGACTTCAAACTCGGTCATTCCGGTTTTAACGCGGGGTTTAATGTATTCGTAGGTTAAATAGGCGATACGGTTGGCTTCCCGCAGCAGTTTTAATTCGGCGGCGTCTTTCGTTTCGCGCAGGGCCGTAATAAAACTGTCCGACTCCACAAAACCGCTCTCGCGCAGCAAGCGGCCGGAAACATAAGATTCTTTGGCCGCATCAAATCCAATTCGGCAAAGCCCTAATTGGCGGGCTTTTTCAATCGTGGAAACCAGGCGGTTTTCATCGCCGATTACTTCCATATACGGAGCGAACTTGCTGAAAGGTTGTACATACAATTCCCGGGTGAAACAGGTAATGCCTTTGGGGTGGATTAAGAAAATGGCTTCATTGGGATAAAAGAAAAAATCACTTAAATAAAACTGATCCAGGTTATTGGTTACGATAAAACCGTCCAGTTTGTTTTTGCGAAGCACTTTTCTAAGCGCCGCAAAGCGTTGTTGGGTATAGTTCTTTTGAGTCATAGGTTCTCCAGTTGGTAACCAGCTATACACATATCATACAATTTTACGCCCCCCGATACAATCATAAGTTTGCGCGCGCGTAAGAGAGAAATCCACTAAAAATGCGCGGAATATAATATAATAATTTAAGTATGCAGCACAGTTCAATTCGCACAGCCGCGTTATTGCTTTTGATATGGGCAGCCGCCCCGCTGGGGTGGGCGGGAGTGTTTATGTCGCAGGACGGCGCCTTTACCCTGGATATGCCCGCGGGCTGGACCCAAGTGAAAAATCCGCCGGCGGACAGTGTGCTCTCCATTCAAAAGAATTCCTCCCGCATAGACATCAAAACGGTGGACTGTTCCACCGAAACCTGTATTGAACAAAAAATTACCCACGATTTAGCCGATGTAAAAAGCAAAAAAATGCAGGTGGTCGGCAATTCTTATACCGGAGAGGAAATAAAACGCATTGAATTTTCCACCGGGGATCCTTTCTTTTACATCAGTTTTTTTAGCCCTAAAAACGACTTCGGCGCCGGATACTTCTTGATTGACAAAAAGGGCTATTCCATTCTGGCTAAGGATTTAACCTACGCCGAAACCGATTTGGTATTTTCTTTCATTTCCCCGGTTAAAAAAGAAACGCCGGCCCCGCTGGAAATGGATTTAAACTCCCCCCGCGCTTACGAGATTGCCGCCTTGCCGGCCGTGCAGGAAGAATCCTTAGAATTAACCGCCCCGGCCGCTGAAGCCAACCAATCCCCTGCGCCCCAGCCCCGCCCGGCTGTGCTTGGCAAACTGAAAAACCGGCTGGCTAAATTGAAAGTGCATACCCTGCTTTCGGACCGTATGCCGCCTTATATTCAAAATATGGGCCGCGGCTTTGAAGCGGTGGTAGGGCTTTTGTGCTTATTTGCCCTGCTGCTGGCGGGAACGGGCGTGTTACAGCTGCTGATCCGCCGCAAAACCGCCAATCCGCCGGCCAACCCCAATTCGCTTTATCCCATTAGATTTAAACGCTTATACGGCACGCCGTCGCTTATCTTCCGCGCCAAAGACAATCAAGGCAATGTGCTTACCTCGCTTTCGCCCCGGTGGGACAGTTTATTTATATTTTCCGGCTTGGCGCTTATCGTACTGACCCTGTTGGTGCTGGCGGCGGCCGGGTTGGGCGAAAACTCCGGATTGCTTCCTTTTTCCGCTTTTGCCTACAGCACGCTCTATTCCGCCTGTTCGCTGGTTATTCCGTTGGGAATTATGATTTTTTTCTGCGGGGTAGTATGGTCGCAGCTGGTCTTGCGCGAAATTACCCTGTTTGACCGCAAAGGCAAAAAAGCCGCCATCATTCTGCAAAAAGGTTTTGGGCTGGCCGAAGAACGCTACGAAATTTATTTCGCCCGCTCCAAAGAGGTACTGGTAGTTACCCGCCGGCGTTTCTCGCTGCGGCGCCGCTGGAAAATGTTTTCGCGGCAGGGAACTGCCCTGGCCGCCATTACCGAAAAAAGCGGCGCGCGGGCGGTGCTTCGCAAATGCTGCGGCCACTTGTGGGGGCTCTTGCGTGCCGATTATGAGATTAACGGACAAATGGACAGCAAAGGACTTATTGAAAATGCCCATACTCCGTTTGACCATTTTGTTTGCAACCTGGACAAGCCCCAGGCCTTAAACGCCCGCGATTTACTCGCCGTTTCACTGTTAATCAATATCCGCGATAAAGACAAATGGTACCCCTGGTTTAATTAAAACCCCGCACCAGCGGGGTTTTTGATTGCTTCCCGGCAAAACCCCTTTGCCGGCGTTTGGGATTGGCGGCAGGGGGTTTTCTTCCGCCCACGGGACGCCTACGGTGTCAACCCGCGCACAAATCGCCAATTTTTGATATCCTATAGCTATGAAATTTATTTTCCTCTTTTTCATTTTTCTTTGTCCGTTACTCTCCCCGGCGCAGGACTTGGCATCATTTATAAACACCCAACTCCAAAACCCCGTATTGCAGGGAAGCTGGTGGGGCGGGCTGGCCGTCTATACCGACGGCACCCAGCAAGAAATTTTTTCCTCTAATGCCGACTTGCGGCTTACCCCCGCCTCTACTTTAAAATTACTGACCACCGCCGCCGCCCTGGAAACTTTCGGCCCGCATCACCGTTTTCAAACCCGGCTGTACGCCTCGGCCAAAGCCGACGAAAAAGGCATTTTAAAAGGCGACCTGTACCTGCGCCCCGGCGGCGATCCGACGCTGGGCTCCAAACGCGTTACCGGGGGCGAAACCTGGCAAGCCGTCGCGGCCCAATGGGCCCAAGCCGTCAAAAAAGCGGGCATTACCCGGGTGGAAGGCAATCTTTATGCCGACCTATCCGCTTTTGAAGGACCGTCTATCGCGCCCAAAGTAAACTGGGAAAACATCGGCAACTACTACGCCGCGCCGGTCAGCCCGCTGTGTTTTAACGATAACTTGTTCAAAATTTTCTTTAAACCGCAACCTTTTGGCAATAAACCCGCCGTCATCAGCCATACGGAGCCGGAACTCCCCGGGCTTACATTAACCAGTTTCGTAACCACCGACGCTAAAAATAAACGCGACAACGCCTACGCCTACGGAGCGCCGAATCAATACGAAATGGAAATCTACGGCACTATTCCCACCAATTTTACGGGTTTTTCCATACAGGCCGCCCTGCCGGACCCGGCCTTTTTTGCCTTGCAGGCCCTGCACAACGCCCTGCGGGAAGAAGGGATTGCCGTCGGCGGACAGCCAGAAACCATCTCCACCGAGCCGGATTACTCCTCCATGCGGCTGGTGCATACCTACCAATCCCCGGAATTAAAAGATATTATTTTGATTGTCAATAAGCGCAGTTTCAACCTATATGCCGAAATGCTGTTAAGACAGCTGGCCCTGCACGCCGGCAAAAAAGGAAGCGTACAAAACGGATTAGAAGAATTAAAAAAATTCCTGCGTAAAAATAAACTGGCCACCGACTTCGACACCGTTTTATACGACGGAAGCGGGCTCTCCCGCGATAATATGCTCACGCCGCGCGTACTGGTTCGTACGCTTGCTTTTATGACCCAAAGCCCGCATTTTAAGTATTACTATCAATCCCTGGCAACTCCCGACGACCGCGGCGATTTATTGCTGTTGCGGTATTTTTTAAAACCCAGACACCAGGTACAAGATGTACGTATCAAAGGCGGCACGATTGACGGCGTAAAAGCCATCGCCGGATATGTGCAGGACGCCCAAAAAAATCCCATCGCGTTTGCCTTCATCGCCAACAACCTGGCCTCTAAAGATGAAACAATCCTGCGCATTCACGAGAACCTCATCAAACAGCTGCTGCAGTTAAACCCCTAATTTTCCGCCGGCTATCCCGCGCTTTTACCAGCGCGGGGCCCGCTATTCAAAACGCTTTTGCTTTGGCCCATTCCAAACGGAATTTTCACGATGCCGCACCGGCCCCGCGAAGCGGTACACGGCCGGCGCAAAAACACGGGTTTAGCGCGATAAAAACAGTTCGGCTTCAAAATCCACCGCAAAAAAAGGGACGGAAAAACGCCGCAAAATCGGCGGAGGCGGATAAAGCTGCTGGGCTTTAAAATCACCCCAGAACCCGTTTAAACACTCGTCCGTATCCGCCAAGAAAGCGCGGTTTTCCGCCGCAAAAAAGCCGTTATACACACACATAAGCAACTGCAGGCAAAGGTCTTTCCCGGCGTAAACCAACTCTCCCTCCCAGCCCCAAACCGCTTCCCCCAGCCGATCCGCCCGGGCAAATATCCTATTTTCCAGGTCTATTTTACTGTACGACATTCCCCCTCCTGCTCAACTATTTAGAAAATTTAAAGGAAAACAGCGGAACCGGCCGAAAGAAACAGCCATAAAAAAGGACCCCGCAGAAAGGGTCCTTGTAAGAGTTTCAGCGGAAAATTACCACTTCATTAAATACGGAGGAATCAACAACAGCATGGACAGTACCGCCAGTATGATTTGCAGCGCGATATTCCACCGCGCCCATTTCAGCCACGGGATACCCGCCATGCCAATAGCCGCCATGGTTACCGGCGCGGTGGGAATAATGGCGTTCGTCCACCCTTCGCCAAACTGATAAGCCAAAATAGAAAGCTGCGGGCTGATGCCCATTAAATCCGAAAGCGGAATCATTACCGGCATCGTCAGCACGGCCTGGCCGGAGCCGGACGCCACAAAAAAGTTGATAAAAGTATGCGCCCAAAACATTCCTTCCACCGCCGCCAGCGGGTGCAGCTGGCCGATGGCCTGGGCAATGCTGTGCAGCACGGTATCCAAAATACGCCCGTCGGAGGCAATCACCACAATCGCCCGCGCCAAGGCCAGCATAATAGATACGCTGACCATACTGCGTGCACCGTCAATAATGGCGTCCGTCGTTTGGTTCAGCGTCAGCCGGCCAATTAAAGCCGATACCAATCCCACCCCTAAAAACAGGCCAGAAATCTCAATGATATACCAGTGGTACACCGCCACCCCATATACCAGCCCCGCCATACCCAACGCAAATACCACCGAAATAAGTATGTGGGCACGCTTAAATTCCGGCTTTTCCAATACATTTAGATGCAAGTGCTTCCTTTTTTCGCGGTCTGCTTCGTAGGTAATGCTTTTTTGGGGATCTTTCCGCACGCGTTCCCCATACAGGGTAACAAACAAAATGACTACCGCCGTACAAATCCCCCATACAATCAACCGATAACCCAACCCGGAATACAGCGGCAGTTCAGCTATCCCCTGGGAAATTCCCACCGTAAACGGGTTCATAAAGGCCGAGCCAAACCCTACCCATGCCCCCAGGAACGGAATACTTACGCCCACCGCCGTATCATAGCCCAGCGAAAGCGCCAGCGGTATAAAAAGCGGAATAAAAATCAGCGTTTCTTCTTCCATACCAAATACCGCTCCGCCCAGGGAAAACAAAAGCATACTGGCAGGGATAAAAAACTTTTTCAGCCGTTCCCGGCGCGAAAACAGATAGCTCGTCCCCAAAATGACGGCATTGACTGTGCCGGTGCGTTCCAAAATGGTAAAAATCGCCCCGGTGATAAAAATAAACACAATAATATCAGCACAGTCGCCAAACGCTTTGGCAGGAGCCGTCAGTACGGCGGCCAACCCCTGCGGATTGGCATCTACCCGGTGATACGAGCCCGCCACCGTATAAGAACGGCCGTCTTTCTGAACGGTATCATATTGTCCGGCGGGAAGCAGGTAGGTAAGTGCGGCCATGACAATCATAATAGAGAAAATCAGGCCGTAAATGTTGATGGAAAATCCGGATTTCATAATATATATATTATAAATTATTTCGGTTTTCCACCGGCTAAAACTTTATTCCCCCAGAAAATCAATCACATCGCTTAGAAACCCCAGCAGTCCAATAAAAACCACCGCGCTGAGCAGTATTTTAATTAAAATAACCCCCATCGTTCGTTCTCCGGCCGTCGGGAAGCGAAGTCAAGTTCGGTGTCCGGCAGCCCTTTTCACATGGGACGGAATCACACAAAATCTTAACTTTGCTAACCCAAACGGCTTTTTATTTGCTACAATAAATTGCGCCTTCCTGGCAGAATTGCGCAATTTGGACACAGCGGAGCCAACACGCCGCAGGCGCGGCGCCGGTTTATAGAGCTAAACCGCTCCGTTTTTGGAATTCTTCATTTGGGTGGAAGATAATACCAAGTATGTCCGTGAGATAAGAGGAAAGGTTCTCCTCTTATAAGTGTTAGTATAGTAAGTATTGTAAACATTTGTCAAGCTTTTTTTGGTCCCAAAAAGACCTATCTTTTTTATAGGAGGAGCCGATGATAAATAAATTTGAAAAGCAGTTAGAAAAATGGAACAACGGCGTGTTGCGCGGAGCACAAGCAAAGTTAGCACGGCTCCTGCGGGTATCCACGGCTACCGTGGCCTTGTGGACTACCGGCAAAAGGCGCCCTTCCAAAGGATATGCCGCCCAAATGGCACAGCTTTTTGGATTGGACGCTTATGATGTGATGCGGCTTTTTCCGGCTACAACCACTTATCCGGAATTTCAGCCCGCCGGATCTACCCGTTCGCTAAGGGACGCCCAAATACCGGAAAATACTTACAGTGCTGACATTTCTTCCGGACGCGCAGACAGTATGCCCCCGCAAAGCAACAGTGTATCTTTGCCGCTGTTAAGCGGGCCTGCGGAAAATTTTTCCCATTATCAAGAGAGTGATGTGGCCGAATGGTGGACCCTGCCCCGCCGCTATGCACAAGGCGTTAAATACTTGGCCAAAGACCAGCTGACGCCGGGCAACGAATTGTATTTTATCCGCCCGGAAAATAATTTACTGGATGGGCAAACTATGCTCCTGAAAACGCCAAAGGGATATACCGTCAAAAAAATATACTTCCAGGACGGGAAAATCCGCCTTTATCATCCCAATAACCAATTTTTTGCCGAGTTTTTCCCCCAGCAGCTGCGGCCGCTGGGAATCGCTATACGAAAAATAACCGATGTATAGCCCCTTGAATTTGACTCAAATTCCATTATACTATGAATATCCCCGGAGGAGGGCTAGGCAGAAAACTCCCCCGGCGCGTCAGTCCAGCCCGTTTGATGTTGGGCGGCGCGAACGGATGGCAACTGCGGCGAGTTGGTAAGGTGCGCGTGCGCGAAGAGCGTGGCGGCCGAAAGACCGGAAACGCAGAAAACAAGAGTTCTTTGAGGATTTGGCTGTGCGGGGCAGGTTTGCCCGGGGTGCAAGGACTGTTTCACAAGCTTCGGACCCGTTGCCTGAGGGCAAGGGGAGCCATCTGAGGACATGGGGCAGTGCAACCGGTTTCAGGTGCCGTACAGTTCCGCAAAATTCTTGACTGTCAGCCATACCTTTAATTTGGGGATAAGTGAGTAATCATGGAAGAGTCGACTAGATGAGTCCTCCGCGTTGGACAAATGCGGAGGGCTCTTTTTTGGAGCTCCCGCTTTGCTATCTCTGTGCGCCGCTTAACCGATGGACATTCCATACAAAAACGGAGCGTTTAAACGCCCCGTTTTTTCGTTTTGATTCCTTCTGCTTCTGTTTAATCGCGCTTCTTTTTAAACTGGGCATTGTATAAAGACGCGTAGCTCCCGTTGGGAATGGCCAGTAATTGCTCGTGAGTACCCTCTTCCACGATTTGGCCTTCGTTAAGCACCACAATTTTATCTGCATTAATAACGGTAGAAAGCCGGTGGGCAATCACAAACACGGTACGGTTTTTCATTAAATTATCCAACGCTTTCTGTACCACCGCTTCGGATTTATTATCCAGCGCACTGGTAGCTTCGTCTAAAATAACAATCGGCGCCTGGCGGATAAACGCCCGTGCAATAGCCACACGCTGGCGCTGCCCGCCCGAAAGCGTCAGCCCCCGTTCGCCCAGTTCCGTATCCAGCCCCTTTTTAAGCGTACGCAAAAAATCGTCCAGATGGGCGTTCTTTACCGCGTCCTGCAAATCTTTTTCCGTAGCGTCCGGGCGGCCGATTAGGATATTATCCCGAATGGTACCCGTGAATAAAAAGTTGTCTTGAAAAACTACCGCAATATGATCGCGCAGGGATTTGAGCGTAAAGTTTTCTATATTTACACCGTCTATTGTAATAGACCCTTTGGTTACACTGTAAAACCGGGGAAGCAAATTGACAATGGTAGATTTACCGCCGCCGGAATTGCCTACCAGCGCCACTGTTTTTCCTACGGGAACCGTCAAGTTGATGTCTTTAAGCACGAACAGGCCGGGTTTATACGCAAAAGACACATTATGGAAGCAAATTTCTTTCCGGACACCCGTCAAAGTAACGGCACCGGGTTTATCAGAAATGGCGGTTTTTAGCGCAAAAATTTCAAAAATGCGGTCAATGGCCAAAAATGCTTTTTTGATATCTACATAATTATCGCCCATTGTTTTGACCGGCGTATAGAGCATCAATAAGGCGGCTACAAACGAGGTAAAATTACCGCTGGTAATGGTTCCCTTCACAATCATAGAACTGCTCTGCCAAAACACCAGCGCCAGCCCCAGCGAAACAATAAAATGCATTACCGGCGACAGCCACCCCGTATGCTTGACCATACCCATATTCAAATTAAACACATCGTCCATCAGTTTGTTAAAACGAACTTCTTGGTCGGCCTGCAGGTTATATGCCGCTACGGTGCGGTTTCCGTTAAACATTTCGTTATAAGCCCGCATAGCAATAGAACTAATGACCACGGTGTTGCGGACCAATTCCTCCAGCTTGCGCCGCACAATAAAAATAAGCGCGCCCGCCGCGGAAAAAGCCCCCACGGCAATCAAGGTAAGCTGCCACGAGTTATAGAACAATACAAAAATAAGCGTAATGGTGGAAAAAACCCGCGTAACAATCATACGCAGGTTATTAATCAGTCCGTTACAGGCGGTGTCGGCGTCGCCGTTGTAGCGCATCATGATATAACCGGAATCGGTCGTATCAAAATAACCGCTGTGCATACTTAACAGTTTGCGGAATAATTTTTTTCGTACATCTAGGGTAATTTTATTGCCCACCCAGGAATTTAAGTATTTCACCACATAAGTTAAAATACTTTGTACCAGCACAAATACGATAATCAATAACGGAATAAAAGAAGCAAAAGCCGCATCTTTCGCCACGAGCACATCATCGGTGTAGTACTTCATAAACATCGCCACCGTGGCGTCCAGTGCGCCCACCGGCAGCGCCAGCGCCAAACCCAGTACAGCCCGGAACCAATACGGTTTTACAAAAGGCCACATCTTTTTATAATTTTCTACAAAGGGGTTTTTAGTTATTAACTCACCAACAGGACGAGTAAACATTTTTTTCATATATCACGGCTCCGAGCGGAAGTTCTTTTTTATTATAACAATTCGCCTCATAATTTGTCCGCTCCTACCTAATCAATTTCCCCACATATTATAAAGCCCCGGAACACCCGGGGCTTTAATAGAATTAAAAAATAGATTCAGAACAATAACTGGATCCCCATTCCTCATCACTGGAATCCGTTTCTATACTTACTTTATAGGTACAATCTCCGCAAGTTACCGTTTTACTGCTGCCACCCGAAGAAGTTAATCCAAAACGGCTGACACACCCGGAACTATCGGTATAATGCCCATCCGGCCAACCGCATGCTTCCGTCCATTTTGAATAGCGAGAAATAGAATATCCAGAATTTCGCCAACCATATGCATTTCTATAAACATATAGATTGGTACTGAACGAAAACGATCCATCAAGCCAGCAGCCGCTGTTGTTGATATTCACCCCGTCATCGGAAGAACAATAATAAGTCATACAAGAAATAGTGGCATCTACATAAGAATCTTCTATATACTTACATTGATCCACATCCCAATAGCTATATATTCTCCCGCCACAGGAACAAGTGCGATATTTAGAATTCCCCTGGGGACCTTTGGAACAATCAATTGCTTCTTCCCCTGCTACAGATTTAAGCAGATACGAACTGTAACTGCTCCCCGTAGCGCTCCCGTCAGAAGTATAATCCCGCGAGTAGATATTGCTCCATTCCATTTCATCATTATTCCCCGTATTACTCGTCTGTACTTTGGAAGGAATTGTTAAACTCCCCGTTTTCGCTCCTTTTACCCCCATACTGCTTACATACAAAGTATTGTTTACCTGACTGTTTACACTGCTCGCCCCCGATAAACTCATATTGTTCGCCAACAGCCGCTTCCCTTTCACACTTCCCCCGCTGTTCACATTCAAGCTGCTGCTCAGCCGGTACTCCTGTACGCTTCCCCCCAGCGTTGTCCCATTCTTTAAAGTTAAATTCTGCAAATACGCATTCGCCCCGCGCAATTCTATCCGACCCGTACTCGTGCGCGTATTGCAAAAATTCACAACAGGCGATACGGCCGCGCTGGTTGGGTCGGCCGTTTCCAATTGGGCAAAAGTACCCACCGGAGAGGAGAGTGTGGTTACAAACTGCAAATCTTCCGCCTGGATACTGGCTGGAATAAGGACTAATACGGCATAAATAAAAAACCGCTTCATAGCATGCTCCTTTAAAAGGGAAATAGACGGGGCTAATCCCCTTTTAGAAGCAGTTTTTAAGTGGCTGTACGACGGGGATTATCCTCGGTTCAATCCCCACTGTATCAAAAAAAAAAAACGAGTCAAGGGCCTTCCAGGCCGGGGGATTCTGCCTTGAACAGGGTTTTGCTAATTACGGTGCTTACGCATGAAGGGAACAACAGGTGGGGATATTTCTACAAAAAAGCGCCGCCCCTCCCCACGCTAGGCCCGTTCATGCGACTGGGTTAAGCCACACTGTTCGTGCTATGTTGCACTCTTGCAAACAACCAGCAAGCCGCCCCTCCCCGCGCTAGGCCCGCTGTACAAACTTAAAACGCCCCGGGGTATTGCCCGGGGCGTTTATATATTTACCAATTGACTACTTTTCATCACGCACGATATAGCCAAAATCTTCCAGCATTTTGGTATCATTCCGCCAGTTGGGCGAAACCACTACATTTAACTCCAGCCGGTATTTTCGGCCTAAAAATTCTTCAATGCGTTTTTGCGCCCGCTTGCGCAGTTCGGCAATCGCACTGCCGGCTTTGCCGATTAGAATGGGCTTTTGGCTCTCGCGCTCTACATGAATGTTGGCCCGAATATAATTTTTGGGGCCTAAATCCTCGGTAAATTTTTCTATCTCTACATAAGTGCTGTAAGGAATCTCTTTCTGATAAAGCAGAAAAATCTGTTCGCGGATAAATTCCGCCGCATAAAAGCGTTCCCAGCGGTCCGTCCACTGGCCGGGCGGGAAATACGCCGGGCTGACGGGCATCGCTTCAATAACCGCTTGTTTTAACTCGGCCGTTCCAATGGATTTTGCCGCAGCAATACGAAATACTTTTTCCACTTTCAAATCCGCCTTTACGCGTGCTTCCAGCTCGTCTAGCGCGGCGGAATCTTTAATTAAATCAATTTTGTTAATGGCTAGAAAAATAGGACAATAAACCGTTTTTAATTTTTCCACTAATTTTTCGTTTAACGCATAATCCGCCGTTGCATCTACTAAAAACACCACTAAATCAGCGTCCTCGCGCACGGCGCGGTCCACGCACGAAACCATCGTCTGCTGGAGCTTATATTGGGCTGTTAAAAACCCGGGCGTATCTACAAACACCACTTGATAGTGGTCCCCCTCGGCAATCGCCAGGATATTCTGGCGGGTAGTTTGGGGCTTATGCGTAACGGCGGACAACAATCCGCCCGCTAAATTATTCAGCAAGGTGGATTTCCCCGCATTGGGCAGCCCCGCCAATACGGCAAAACCGCTTTTAAAATTTTTATCGTCCATAGAAGTATTGTACTTATTTTTTGACACTTCGCCAACGCACAAACTGCTATACTCAAAGTATGAGAACAACCTTCCTTTTGCTGCTAGGACTGCTGACCAGCCCGCTTTGGGCGCTGCCGCCTGTTCCCACCCCGAAAAATTCCGACGAGCCGGCGGATTTGTCGGCCCGGCTGAAACAGGCCGGCTTAGTAAATGTGGCGGAAGTTCCCGGATTAAAGGTATTTATTCAAATGCGTTACGCTACCGTTCATAACTTTACCGGTAAAAAAATATATGATTCCGCCCAATGCTACCTGCATCAAGACGCCCTTGACGCGCTGCAAAAAGCCGTCCGGCTGGCGGGCCAGCAAAAAGAGCCCTTCACTTTTTGCCTCTGGGACTGCTACCGCCCGCAGGCCGCCCAACAAAAACTCTGGGACGCCGTCCCCAACCCCAACTATGTAGCGCCGCCTCAAAAAGGGTCCCGCCACAGCCGCGGTATGGCGATAGATTTAACCCCGTGCGATTTTGAAGGGAACCCCCTAAAAATGCCTACGGATTTTGACAGTTTTTCCGTCCGCGCCCATATGGATTTTTACGATTTGCCGCCGGATATTTTAAACCGCCGCGAAACGCTTAAAAAAATTATGACCGCCGCCGGATTTACCTATACCCGCACCGAATGGTGGCATTTTGACAAAACCGGCTGGAAACAAAAACCGCTTTTAAACATTCCCCTCCCGCAATAATCCCGCTGCCCGGCAAGCACAGGTTACACGCAGGCGGGGTGTGGAACATAAACAACCTCCCGAGCGGGAGGTTGTTAAAAGGAATTGTCGTTCATTTGGTAATATAACTGTCCAAAATTTCCCCAAAATAGAATACATGGTAGTCGTCCGGCTCTTTGTTGTACCACAATTCGTCAAGGGCTTTGTTTAAGTTATCCTTACCCATCAGCCGATTATATACTACGGAACACTCAAAATGCATACCGGGCAAATCCAATACCGGAGTAGCAATTTTTTGCCCTTTTAAAGTTTTCAGCCCGCAAGCGGCCAATTTATCCATATTCCGGCCCGACTTGCCACCGCAAATCGGAATAAAACGCGAAACATCCCCATACGGAATGGTTACGGTAAATTCGCGGGATTTTTCCAGCAAGTCGTGGGTAAAGCGGTTTTTGCGAACCATTACGCTAAAAACCGGTAACCGCCACATAATCCCCACACTGCCCCAGCCAATAATCATGGTATTGATTTTATTGCCGGATTTCGTGGTTAAAAAAGCGGCATTGGAAAGAATTTCCAAGTTTTTCTCCGCATTAAAATTATACGGTACTCTTTGCATAACACCCCTCCTACCCCATTATTATAACTTCCTCCAAGCGGATATTCAAGCGCAAACTCCCCCGCCCAGACCGGGGCCCATGCAAACGCTTAGCGGTGCAAGTTGATAAAAGCCGCCGCTTCAATACCGGCCTTAGCGCCTGTACCGGCGGCAATAATGGCTTGGCGATAGTATTTATCGGCACAATCGCCGGCCGCAAATACCCCCTCTACGGTGGTATGCGTACGCTCGTCAGCCAGCACCAGGCCGCTGTCGGACAGGGCCACCAACGAATCTTTCAAAAATTCCGTCTGCGGTACGGCGCCCACCGCCACAAACAGCCCCGAGCAGGCGATATCCGTAGTAACACCCGTTTTTACATTTTTAACCCGCACGCCTTCTACGGCGTCCGTCCCTATGATTTCCACCGGCACGCTGTTTAATACCAACTGGATATTGGGCGTATTTTTTACTTTTTCCACCGTTACCTGGTCGGCGCGGAACGCGTCGCGGCGATGGATTAAATACACCTGCGGACAAAACTGCGCCAGGAAAAGAGCGTCCTCAAACGCCGTGTTCCCGCCGCCTACAATACATACGGTTTTGCCGCGCATAAAAAATCCGTCGCAGGTAGCGCAGGCGGAAAGCCCGTGGCCTTTAAATTTTTCTTCTTCGGGCAGCCCCAGCCAGCGGGCTTTGGCACCCGTCGCCACGACAACCGCCGCGGCCTTATATTGTTTGCCGTCGGCGCAGGTAAGGATAAAAGGCGTTTTTTCCCCTTCCAGTTTAACGATTTCGTCCGCCGTAAATTCCACACCCAGCCGTTTGCACTGTTTGTGCATATTGTCCATCATTTCAAAGCCGCCTACGGGATCCACAAACCCGGCGTAATTTTCAATATCGCTGGTTTGCAAAAGCTGTCCGCCCGGCACAGCCCCGCCGGCTATAACGGTTTTAATGCCCGCACGCACCGCATAAATAGCCGCACTGCAGCCCGCAGGCCCGGCGCCGATTACTACCAAATCCGTTTCAATCATAATGCCACAAACTCCTTGAATAATTTTTGAAAAAACTCCACCGGAAACCCCACCACATTCGTACGGCTGCCGACAATTTTTTCTATAAATTGATCGTCTTTATCCTGCACGGCATACGCACCGGCTTTATCCATATGCTTTCCGGCCAAATGTTCCAGCTCGGCTTCGGACAGTTTGCGCGCTTTGCACTTGGAAACTTCATGCCCGAACAGCATTTTCTGTCCGTTCAAATGGATAATACATACCCCCGTATAAACGGACTGCCAGCTGCCATTTAATTTTTTTAAAATGCGCAAGGCGTCGGCTCTGTCCTTGGGTTTGCCGATAATTTCCCCTTTGCAATACACCAAGGTATCGGCCCCGATTACTACCGCCCCCGGATATTTGCGCGCCACATCAAACGCTTTTTGCACCGCCAATTCTTTCACGCGCGCCGCCGGGCGCTTTTTGGTGCTGTTTTCCGGAGTTTGGGACGGAATAATATCAAATTTCATACCCAGCTCTTTAAGCAGGGCAATCCGCCGCGGAGATTTGGAAGCTAACACAAACTGCATATTATTTCTTTACAAATTTAGAAATGATGATATATCCAAACACCAGCCCCAGCGCGCCGCAAATGCTGATGTGCAAAGAAAGCGGATGCACGCCAACGGCATACACGCGGGAAAGGGCCTGATCCAGCTGGGCCGGCAGGAAGGAAGCCAATTTATCCAATCCCAACCCGATAAAAGCACCCAAAAGCAGTGTCAGTACGGCAAAGATAATTCCTCTCATACGGCAAACTCCTTAGTGATTAGTTTAAAGTAATTGTATCTTTTTTAATAGGAACGGGCACATTGGTTTTTCCGTCCTCTTCATCGGTCAAACTGCGGCGCATACGCCAAAAACCCCAGCCGGCCAGCAACGCCGCCGTGCCCACAATCAGCCACGGGCCGGGCAAATAATGCGGAGCGATATAATCGCTGAGTACGCCCGCCCCCAAAAAGCCGGCGGCAGAACCCAAATTGTAAAAAACCATCAGCATTCCCAAATAACGCCCCCGTGTTTCGCGCGAGGCGATGTTGGAAACCAGGGTCTGCTCCCCGGGCGATACAATCAGCTCGCCCAATCCCGCTAAAAAAACACCCACGGCGATTAACGCAAACCCGTCAAAAAAGCCCACCGAACCAAACCCCACTGCATACAAAGCACAGCCGATAAACATCGCCGTTGAAAGACGGATTTTACTCATTAATTTTGTCGCCCAATACTGCAAGAACACCACCACCAGCCCGTTAATGGTAAAAAACCAGCCAATGTAATTCTCCGGCATATGCAAGTATTGTTTGCAGTGAATGGACAATCCCACCACCAACTGCGAATTGACGGCCGTAATAACCACCACATAAAAACAGATTTTGGCCAAGCGCGTATCTTTTAATGAAAGCAAGGCCGACACAAAGCTGGGCTTTCTGGATTTACACGGCTGGTGATTATCCTGCACTTGGCGGGAAAGGTACAAAATGGTAATGGCATATAAAAGGGCTGTAAAGAAGAAAGCCAAGCTGTAGGAATAACGCACCAAAAAACCGCCGGCCGCCGGGCCCAGCGCCCAGCCGATATTGAGCCCAATGCGGATAATGCCAAACGCTTCCACCCGTTCTTTAGCAGAGGTATTATCGGTTACCCAGGCATTGGAGGCCGGGCGGAAAAACGCGCCCAAAAAAGTGGTCAAAAAATAACAGGTCAGCATCCAGCCGACCTGTACTTTCAGCTCAATACACAACCCCAAAGCAAACATAGCCGCAATTTGGGAAAACAACCCCCACACCATGACGGTTTTGCGGCCGAAAGCGTCGGCCAGTTCCCCGCTGATCCCGCTGGACACACAGCGCGACAGCCCGGCCAAAGCAATTACCAGCCCGGCCATAGCCGGCGTCAACCCGCGCTGAGTAATGAGATAAATCGTAAAAAAAGGAAGCGACAGCCCGTAGCCAAACAGCAATAAACCGTTTGCCAAGGCAATAATAATCATGGAACGGCGGGTAGCGGACTGCATATATATATTTTATTAAATCTAAAGAACCGGCGGAAGCCGTTTAGCTCCCGCCGGAAATCTAATACCTTCTAAATACGCTTTACCAACCATTTCGCGCACAAGTTTTATCTCCGCGACAAACTCTAACTTTCTGATAGTAACCTGGGCAAACAACTCTGTCACCATGCGGGTCTGCGTTTTGTCCACATCTTTTTAGCCTGATTAAACAGCTTTCCCCCTCGGAATAGCAGAAACCGGATCTTTTTTCACATTCACTGTCGTAAGAATCTGGTGGGCAAGAAACATGAGATAAGTACTGGCATGATTTTTTAACACGGAGATCCTCATAGGTTTCTGTTGTCCATGTACCACTGAAAGTACATTTCCAACACACGGAATCTGTCTCAGGCGCATCTACACAACACTTTGACTTGTGCGATTTCTTATAATCCGCATCGTTACAATCGCCCTCTTCTTCACAGCCACTTGTATTCCACGCATTCCAGCTGCAGGTACTCGTATTCCAGGTGCGCGTCTGCGTGCCCGTATAGCCAGTAGGACACGCTTGTGTAGTCGGCTCCCCAGCAGGCGCTTGACAGGCACTGCAACCCGATGTCGTCCACGCCGGGCAACTTCCTTTCCCATCGCAGGTCGGCTGGCAGACTCGCTTTGCTGTCCCTCTTAAATTGCTCTGCAGCTCCTGACACGGTCTCGTTTCCGTCCGTCCGCCGCTCTTATTCCAACAGCTTCCGCTCCATGCGCTCCATTGACACCCGCCGCTGCACGAACGGCTCTGCGATCCACATTCGCATGTCTTTGTCTCCGTCGCTCCTGGATTGCACTGATACGCCACTTCGCATAAGTCCGCCGCACATAATGCCGCTTCCGGCTTTAATTCACTGCACAGCGGATAATTCTTATTCAAACTCGCACAATAGCTCCCTTCACAGCATAACCGCCCATCACTGTACGAAGGGATCGCTATCTTATAATCCTTGTCCAGCCGCGTCGCACTCGCTCCATGCTCTTCCAGCTGATAGCTGTAGTTCTTCGTTTCCGTCTTCGGAGTATCCGATTTGGACGCTATAATATCCCCCAAATCATCAAAATACCCCGCATACGGTTTATCCAAGGTGCACCGTCTTTCCTGTTCCGTTCGAATCGCCGACAGCAATTCTTCCGCTTCCGTCGTCTTGCGCGTTTCCAATACCTTGTTAAACTTGGGTAGTACGGCGGCTGACAAAATACCAATCACAATCACTACGACCAATAACTCGGTCAGTGTGAATGCTTTTTTCTTCCGATTGAGTTTCATCTATTCCTCCTCTTATTAAAAAGGGGCGCAATCATTATTACGCCCCGTTTTTCTTTCTGTCTTTGGTGTGCGAGGAGGAACAGAAAGAAAGCTGTTTAATCCTTCAAAAAGTGGCCTTAACGGGCTTTTTACTCTTTGCCAGATCCCCCCCGCCATGGACCCAATTTATCAAAAAAAAAAAACAAGTCAAGGGCCTTCCAGGCCAGGGGTTTCTGCCTTGAACAAGCTTTCGTTAATTACGGTGCTTACACAAGAAGGGAACAACAAGTTGGGGATATTTCTGCAAAAGGACAAGGTGGCCTTGGGCTGGGGCGAACGCTTTTTGGTACTTTTTCCTGTCGGAAAAAGTACACCCCGATCCGGGGCTCCCCATGCAAAACTCCTTTATTTTAATTAACAGGAAATATCCCTGGCTTGACCAATCTGCCAAATTTCCCCTCTTTTAACAAAAAGCGGGGAACAGCAAAAATACTGTTCCCCGTCAAATAACATCAGCCAACACTTATTTTTTCAGCTGGAGCACTTCGTCAATTAATCCATATTCCTTGGCTTCCTGCGCCGACATATAGTAGTTGCGTTCGCTGTCCAAACGGATTTTTTCTTTATCCTGGCCCGTATGTTTGGCCAAAATATCCAGCAAGTGTTCTTTATTGTCGCGCAGTTCGCGCGCTTCAATTTCAATATCCGTAACCTGGCCGGAAATGCCGCCGCCCCAAATCAAGGGTTGGTGAATCATAATCCGCGCGTGCGGCAACGCATAGCGTTTGCCCTTGGATCCCGCCGCCAGCAGGACGGCGCCAAAACTCATGGCCTGCCCCATGCAAATAGTCGTAATGGGGGCTTTAATAAATTGCATCGTATCGTAAATAGCCAGCCCGGCCGTAACCAAACCACCGGGAGAATTGATATACAGGTTGATTTCCCGGGTGGGGTCGTCCGCGTCCAGATACAAAAGTTGGGCAATAATCATATTGGCGCTGGCGGTATCCACCTCGCCTTCGCGGCCGCCTACAAAGATAATGCGGTCTTTGAGCAGGCGGGAGAAAATATCATATCCGACATTTTTTTCAATAATAGTAGGTATAATCATATGTTACATTGTAGTATATTTTAGAGGAGAGGACCTAAAAATTTAATAGGTCTTTTGCAGGGGGAATATGGGTCCAAAGCCCCATAGATTTTTAAGCGTTGATTTATTAGGATATTAAAAACAGTCGTATATTTACCGGAGGAGATTTATGAAACTAAAGAAACTTTTTGCACTATTTGCCGCTTTGGCGGTTTCTACTGCGGCTTTGGCGGGAAATTCTTCCAGCAACAGTGCTCTGATTGAAGATTCTGTTTCTGCGGCAGCGTCCAGCGTGGACCAAGAAGAAACAAACCCCCAAATCCTTAAAAATACCCAACAGGCCCTTACTATGGGTTAGATGACTTTTGATGCCCACCGGGATTTGGATTCTATGACCGAAGCCGATAAATCTATTGAAAAACTGCTTGAACAACAGATTCCGTCTATTTTAAACAAAATACAAAGTTCCTCCGATGAGGTCTATGAAGAATTGGACCCCATTTTAGCCAATCTAAACGAACTGCTGTTAAGCAACCAGCAGGTATATCCACAACAATCCATTGATAAAGAACTGGGCAAATACATCGCTTTTCTCACTGCCGTTATGTACGCTCAGGGAAAAGGATTATTGCTGGGCAAAGCAACCGAAATTTTAAATATGGAAATGCAATCGGCATTAGCCCAATAAACATTTGCTTTCAAAAGCCCCCTCTACGGGGGCTTTTTTATGGATAAAAAGCTAAATTTCTTCTCCTAAGACCCATATTTATCTAGGTCTTTTTCCCATTTTTTTTTAGGTCCAAAGGCCCTTTCTCTCCAACAAAAAATCTCATAGAGTAGTGGTAAGAAGCAGTAAACAGTTGCTTATGCTGTAAACTTACGAGGAAATTATGAAAAACACAAAACGGTTGTTGTTAGTACTAGCTGCTGTAACGCTTTCTTGGCCGGTTTGCGCCCAATCGCAAGATCCGCACGCCAAAGAAAAATGGGGAAACGGAAAACTGATTTCCGCCGCCATTGAACGCGCCGCCGTAAAAGCCATGCGCGAATATAAAGATTCCCACTGCCCACAATGCGGCGCCCCATATACCGTTGACGAAAAATACCATGGCGTAAAACACGAATGCGCCGCCCAAGAAAACTCCGTCAACCGCTGCGCCCGCTGCGGGCAGGAAGTTTTCCCCGGCCAACACTGCGCCGCCGTTGATTATACAGCTCTCTGCTCCGATTCCGCCCCCGTTCAAGAAAAGCAGGAAGCGATAAATGAAGGCCTTCTCCACCAGGCCGAAGCGCTCCTGCAGCATGACCGCGATATCCACAACGGTTATAGCACACACGATCTGAATTATTACTACAATCTGTTAAAGAACGAACAAAAAACAGCTCGTATCTGTGCGCGCTGTGGGCAGGATCTGCTCCCCGGACAACATTGTGCCGCCGCCGATTATACAGGGATCTGCTCCGATTGTACCCCCATTCAAAAAAAGCAGGAAGCAAAAGCTGCCGCTTCCCACTGCCCGAAATGCGGCGCCCAATATACCATAGATGAAAAATATCACGGGGTAAAACATAACTGCCCGGCAAAATAAACCCAGAGAGCCCATGGTTTAAAGGCCTAGGATACACCTAGGCCTTTTTCTTTTACGAATCTAGGCCCAAAGACCCTTTGCAATAAGATAAAATTTGTTTAGACTGAAAATAAGAAGGAACATTTTAACTTGT
Source organism: uncultured Elusimicrobiales bacterium (assembly GCA_944325225.1). GTDB lineage: Bacteria > Elusimicrobiota > Elusimicrobia > Elusimicrobiales > Elusimicrobiaceae > Avelusimicrobium. Next base: position 18,133 of record CALUZQ010000013.1, on the reverse strand, counting down.
TACTAAGCATTAATGGAGGAAAAATGAAAAGCATGAAATGGATGTTAGCCCTTTTAACCGCCGTAATCGTAACGGTTCCGGCTTTTGCTCAATCTCAAGACCCGCACGCCAAAGAAAAATGGGAAAACGGAAAACTAATTTCCGCCGCCATTGAACGCGCCGCCGTAAAAGCCGTGCGCGAACATAAAGCTTCCCACTGCCCCCAATGCGGTGCCCAATATACTATTGATGAAAAATACCACGGCGTAGAACACGAATGCGCCCCGGCTGAAAAAGACGCCCCGAATACCTGCGCCCGCTGCGGGCAGGAAGTCCGCCCCGGCCAGCACTGCGCCGCGGCCGACTACAATGCACTTTGTGCGGATTCTGAACCCCAACCGGCCGAAAAAGAACAAGCCAAAAACGAAGCGTCCTACTGCCCCAAATGCGGCGCCAAATACACCATTGATGAAAGATACCACGGCGTAAAGCACCACTGCCGTCCGGCCGCGAAACAGCATTCTGTCCAACATTGTATTTTCTGCGGCGAGCCGATTGAATCGGAATTTCAGTCCTGTCAAGCGGTAAAAGGCGGCTATTGCACCGTTCAATGCCCGGACTGCGGCGTAAATCTGCGCGATCCAAAAAACCTAACTCAAGGAGAACACCGCTGCAAATTCAAAACCCGCATCGTCCCGGCTGCCCCAAAAGCCGTTGAAAAATAAACACCTTCCTTTTGTACCAATCCCCGCCGAGGCGGGGATTTTTTTGATACTTCAATCTTCCACTCTTTATAGCCCGTTGCTAAAAATTGTTATACACCGCTCGTAAAAAATGTAAAATAGAAAATTGTGGAAAAACCACACTTACATTTTGCAATTTAAACAGAGGAACTTATGATTCAAAGAAACTCCGAAGAAAAAGAAAAAATTAAAGAGATTTTGGCCGCCGCCGAACGCAATAATATCCAAATCATCAAATTATGGTTTGTAGATATTTTGGGGAATTTAAAATCGCTTTCTCTGTCCTACCGGGAATTTGAATACGCTATGAACGAAGGAATGGGGTTTGACGGTTCCTCCGTAGAAGGATTCGCCCGGCTGTACGAGTCCGACCTGGTGGCCCTGCCGGATTTGGATACTTTCCAAATGTTCCCACAGGAGTTTACCGGCGCGCCCATCGCCCGCTTCTTCTGCGACATTAAAACAACCGACGGAAAACAATTTGAAGGCGATCCGCGCTATATCTTAAAAAAGAACCTGGCTGAAATGAAAAAAGCCGGCTTTGACCAATTTATGGTTGGCCCGGAGCTGGAGTATTTCTATTTTAAAGACAACAAACACCCCGAAACGCTGGACTGCGGCGGTTATTTTGACACCATTCCCCTAGATTCCTCCTACGCCATACGCCGCCAAACGATGCAAATGCTGGAAAAACTGGGCATTCATGTAGAATACTCCCACCACGAAGTGGCCCCCTCCCAGCACGAAATTGACCTGCGCTACGATGAAGCAATGAAAATGGCCGATCAAGTAATCACCTACCGCACCGTCGTCAAACAAGTGGCCGCGGCCAACGGCGTTTATGCTACTTTTATGCCTAAACCCATTGCCGGTATTAACGGAAGCGGTATGCATGTGCACCAGTCGCTGTTTGCCAACGGCTCCAACGCTTTCTTTGACGCCAAAGATCCGCTCTATCTATCCCAAACCGCCCGCCAGTATATTGCCGGCATTTTGGCCAATGTAAAAGAAATTTGCTCGGTAACGGATCAATGGGTAAACTCGTACAAACGCCTGGTCCCCGGTTATGAAGCCCCCGCCTATATTGCCTGGGGCCGCAAAAACCGCAGCGCATTGGTACGCATTCCGCAGGCCAAACAGGGCAAGCCCAACGCTACCCGTATTGAATGCCGATTTCCCGATCCGGCCTGCAACCCTTACCTGGCCTTTGCCGTCATGCTGGGAGCCGGGTTGGACGGTATTAAACGCAAGCTGGAAGTGCCGGCTATTACCGAAGATAATATCTTCCAAATGACCCCCGAAGAACGCGCCCAGCGCGGGATTGATACGCTGCCGGCTTACCTTTACGAAGCGATTAACTACACCCGCCATTCCAAATTGGTGCGTAAGATATTGGGCGATCATACTTTCGAAAAATTCATCGCCAATAAAGATATTGAATGGGACAATTACCGCACCCATGTATCCAGTTACGAATTGGAAAAATATCTATCCGTACTGTAGGAATACCCCCGGCCAAGCCGGGGTTCTGTTTTCAACGCCCCGCTCTTGCTAAGCGGGGTTTTTATAACCCGCTCCCCGGCAGGACATTACCCTCAAACCGGACTTATATGGGTCGTAAACAGCGCGGCTTTTTTCTTGGGCTGGTGCGTCCACACCACCACCCAAACGCCCGTTGCTGCGGTTGCTTGCTAAATTAGCGGCCTTTCCCCACCTTGCCTGCCAAAACAGCAGGGCAATATCTCCAATTGTACCCCGCCTAAGGTTGAAAGAGTTCCTTACAAAGATAAAAATGGCTTACCCACTGGGCATACGCTGTGATTTCTTTGGAAAAAGCCCATATCCTGGCGCGAACGAATCCACCCGGATTTTGCCTCTAAGTCCGCATTCCAACGCGAACGAAATGAGCTTCTCCTAAACAAAAAACCCGCGTTTTACGCGGGTTTTATACAAAAACAGAACTCTTTTAACGCTCGGCCCAGCGCCAAAAATTATCTTCAAAATTAGCGATGGTATTATATCGGTATGCCCGGCCCAGGGCTTTTTCCACCGAGTACGGACGATACACCGTTTTGCCGCGCGAATCTTTTACCAAAAAGCCAGTCGCCGGATTTCGCACCGCTTCCCCTTCGGAAAGAAGCCGCGTAAACTGCTCAAACTGCATCCGGTTGGACGGAGAACTCCCCCCCGCCGGATTTAACAAAAAGCGCACCATTAAATAGGCCTGGAAATACCAGTCCTGCGTTTTCTTCTGGCCTTCCGCCGCGGCCAAGGATCCTTCTTCCATAAATTCGGCAAACGGTACCAGATAAACGGGCTTGCCGGGTTTTTTGGCCGTTAGCTTCTTAGCCGACGATCCAAACATAGACGATGACCCAAAAGAAGCAACCTCCGTGGAAGGATCCCGCTGGAAATTCAGCGTTTTAAAATCGTTGTTCCACGGACCGCCCTTTGAACCGTTATAGGCCTGGTCCTCCAACAGCACGGCCAGCCCTTCGTCCAGCCAGGTAGGCGTCATAATACGGCCGGTTTGGTGGCTGTCAAAAAACTGCTGGGTAAAAATATGCGTCAGTTCGTGGGTAAATACTTCTTTTAATTCCTGGTTTTTGCCCGGTTCGTCATACACCACAATTTCCCCGCGCGTCGGATACGCCAAAGCACGCGTCCAGGGTTTGGCATTGGGCTCGTGTTTCAAATACGACTGATGATCTTGATACACAAATACGCGCACCCGGCCCGACATCATCCACGGTATAAAGCGGCGCAGCGTCTGGTAGGCCGATTCAAAGGTCATAGACATATTGGACGAACTAATCCCATTGGTGCGTTTTTGCGTATAGATATCAAAATGGGTGCTCTTGGAGTTAATCCAGGTAACCCCCGGCCGATAGCCGTTTGGATTAAATTTCTTATTCGGCGCCGGAACCGTAGCCGGGCGGTTCTTAGCCGCAGAAGGCGGAATTTTCCGCTCGGTGGAAGATAAGGCCTCCTTGGATTTTTCCAACATTTTTACCGCATACTCCAATTCTGCCTCGGCGGCGGCTTCTTCGGCAGAAGGGGCTTGCGCATCTTCTTGCTCTGCCGCGGCTTGTTGCGAAGCCGGCAACAAACTGTTTGAGCGCTCTATATCTTTTTCCAAAGGGGTGGGTTTAGCCGCTGATTTCTCTCTTTTTTCTTTGGCTTGCTGCACCCGCTGAGCCGAAGACGGTGATAATTTTTTACCCGCCGGGGTTACTGTAGTTTGCACGGACATCAACGAAGAAGCAGGAAGCACGGGTTTCGGTACCGGCACTGCCGAAGCCGCACCGGCTACATTGGAAGAACTTTGCAGGGATTGTTTTAATAAATCTATGTTAGACTGCGGCGTTTCCACGGCCGTGGAAACTTGTATAGAAGAAGAAACTGCCGGCGCAGAAGAAGCCCCCTGCCCCCAGCAATTCATACCCACCCCGGCACTTAAAAGCAGTAACCAAAGAACGCGCTTCACAGACGCCTCCTTTATAAAGTATCGTAGTCCGATTTCACCGTATAATTCAGTTCACATTTACGACCATCGGCCGAAGTCGGAGAAGTTTGGGTAAACTCCGCTACTACTTCATAATCCGCACCGTTTACCGTAATGTTGCAAGTATGGCTCCGCACACTGTTAGCACTGGAACAAGAAGAGGTAACATTCGTAGAGTTGCAATACATAATGCACTGGCTCATATCCCGTGCAAAAGTTTCCGGACTTTTGACGGACCATAAAGTATTCACTTCCGCCATACACGAATTAATCAGCAACTGCGCCGATACCGAACGCCGCGTTTTGCGCGCCGCTGTAGAACGCGATAAACTCGCCCGCAGCAACATCGTGGCCATACCTGCTAAAATTACCGTAACCAATAAAACTTGTAATAAAGCCGCACCTTTTTTATTCTTGAACATAAGAACCCCTTATTGCACCCTAAATCCGTTGGGAAGTACAAAAGTTTCTTCCACCGCATCGTTTACTACCGGGGTGCTGGGCAGCTCCGTAATAAGTTTTACCAATAACACACTGCCCAAATCTTTGCGGCGAAATTCCGTAGCGGACGATCCCGTATCTTTCTCGCTGTAAATACCGTCCGTTCCCGAAAGTCTAAACAGCGGAACCGGATAGTATTTGGAATCCCCCGAAGAACCAATCGGCGGAATAAATTTTACATTATGTAAAAAGATTTCAAAATTACTGTCGGAAGCAGGCGTGCCGCAAGAAGGGGTGGAAGAACTCCAACTGGGAGAAGAAGAAACTTCCCGACGGTAAATTTTCCCTTCAGATAAAGCACCCGTCGGCGTAGCCGTGGTTCCGCCCGTTACAAAACAATAGGTAATATAAGTCGGCGAAAACGAGGAATCTATGGCGGAATTGTCTAAATCCAGATTTTTTGCCAGTACCAGCAACGGTATCGTAGTGCCCGAAGAAGATGAATCTATCCGCCCGCGCACATACAGAACCCGGCTGGAATTATGGATATCTTCCCGCAGCTGGCGCAATGCGATAGATAAGTTATTGCGCAATAGCACCCGGCTGCGGCCTACGCCCGATTCCCGCGACGCCGCCGTAGTTAAAGAAGCAAGCGCAATCCCGATGATGCCTACAATCATCACCGCCAGTAAAATTTCCGTCAGCGTAAACCCTTTTTTATTTTTCATAAAGTAAACCCGTTACATGTGATAGAAAACCGAACGCTGCGAACCGTCGCCGAGGAAGCGCCCCCCCAGCCCGTTGCCATCCCGCTCGTGCCGTACTTGGAACCAAACGGAATAGTGATACTGGATTTGTCCGCCCCGGTAACATAAGAAAAACTGGATTTGCTTTTATCACAAATAGGCGGCAACAAACAATTGATATAGTGCGTCGTCCCCGTGCTTAGCGGAGTAGAATCCCCCCCGCATAAGCCGTTTTGAAATTCCGACGGAAGCGAACTGTTAGACATAGATTCCAACACCGGCGTGTACATTTGCAGCTGTTCATGCGCCCGCTCTACCGCTAAAATCATAGATTCGCGAATATCCGGGCTGCCCGCTTTGCGCGAAACCGATAAAAGCACCCCAAAAGTCCCCGCTGCCACCAACGCCAATAACCCCAGGGCAATTAATCCTTCCAACACGGTTACACCCGTTTTTTTACTTAAAATTTTCTTTAACATAACCCTACTCCGCGGTATCTTTTACTTTCATGGTTTGATCTACATAAATGTAATAATCCGAAGCTGTATATTTTTTACCGGCTCCGTCCACCCCCCGCGCAACCACCAACGGCGTATTCTGATTTTTAGCTTCTTCAATCTGGCATTTGGTGGGCTGGGAACCGTTGGGAACCGGGTTACAGGTGCAAAACTCATAAGGCATGCTGATAAAATCCTTATACGACAAATACCCGCAGGAAAACAACTGCCCTACAGACGGGCGGGAAGAATCGCTCGCCGTACTGTTTTGATAGGGAATTCCGTCCGAAGTGGGCGACGAACACAACGAAGGATCAGTAAGCACTACGCTGCGCCCTGCCGCGGTGGAAGGTGTAAAACACTCCTGCTTTACCCCCAACCCACGGCTAATTTGGTAATAGGAACGCATTGCATCGGACAATTTTTTGGCAGCGGTTTTGGCCTGTCCGTTTTTAATTTCATAACGAACCGAACGAAATACCGGCACCGCCATAGACACTACTACCGCGATAACCAGTAACACCGCCAAAATTTCCATCAAGGTAAACCCTTTTTTCATACCGCTACTCCGCCCCTAACTGTTCAATTCCTTTCCCGGCAGAATCCACACAATACCGATATCCTTTTTCCTTCAAATAATGATTGGGCAATTTGGCACTGATACCTGTCATACACGCCAAATAAGCCGGTCCGGAAGAACACAAACTAGACGATTCATTACAAATTTGAAAGTCAAAGTATTCATCCGTTTCATTCCAAAGCGCTTTTTCTAAATAACCGCAATTAATCAAGTTAGCTACAGTTAATTTAGAATAAGTATTAATTGCCGGGCAAGCAGACGGATCCAAATTAAAACGCTGCACGGCGCCTGCCAATACATCTAGTTTAGATCGGGCCCCCGCCACCCGGGTATCCGCCGCACTATTGCGATAAGAAACCGTGGCAAACACCGCCAAAATTCCAATAATCGTGGCGGCAATCAGTAATTCTATTAAGGTAAAGCCCTTTCTGTTGTATTTCATAAAACCCTCTTTACAGTATTGCGCGGTTTAAGCGCTTTGTCAAGCAAAAGCTATTTCGTCAGCCGTTTGATGGAACCATCTTCATAAAACGCCGCACCGTAATACTGCCCTTTGGTCGGGCGGGAAGCATAGCTGGAATCATACATACAAGCAACTACGCTGGAATTGCTCTGGCAACACGCCGTAGAAGAGGCGGTATTTTCCGGGCAAATATAATAATAATACCCTTTGTAGGAATTTCCCGAATCAAACGGCATGGGCGACATATATTTGCGCGCAAATAACGCAATACCGGCATTGCTGGTAGTTAAAGCGGTATCTTGATCCAAGCTGGAACTTTGCCACGAGGTTGGAACCGAGGTGGCGGAAGTCGGGTAATTAAAACTTATATCCGCCCGCAACATACGCACCCCGTTCCCCAAATCAATCAGCACCCCCTGGGCCGCCGAAAAACGGTTGCGGTCCTGCGTTTTCTTATAGGCCGGAAACGCAAACGCCGCCACCGAAACCGCAATCACCACCACAATCAAAACTTCCAACAGGGTGAACCCTTTCTTTTTTTTCATACGGTTTCCCCTCTTAGTTGCCGCCAATCTGAGACAGTTTGAAAATAGGCAGGAAAATGGACGCTACAATAATACCAATCAGCGCACCAACCCCGCAAATAAGAATCGGGTCAATTACCGCAGAGAAACGGGCAATAAACTGATCCACATTATCCGCATAAAACTTAGACAGCGTTGCAATAATGCTGGGCAACTTACCGGATTCTTCACCCATTAACATCATTTCCGTCATCAGCCCGGGAAATACGCCCGTTGCACGGAACGATTCGGATATGGACTTACCCGCCGCAACTTCGGTACGCACATGCTTTAACGCATTCTGGATAATCACATTTCCGTCAAAGGATTCTTCCAATACCAAAATGGCGTTTAAAATCGTTACGCCGCTTTTGAGCAAGGTAGAAAGCGTGGAAAGCATACGGTCATAATAGATATTCTTCAGAAAGTTTCCAAATATCGGCATAGACAGCAAAAATGAGTGCCACCGTTTGCGTCCGTCACCAGTTTTAATGTAAAACCGGAAACCCACTACTGCAAACACAATGCCCAAAATAATCAAAATACCGTTATTAATCAGCAAGCTGGATATATTTAACACAATTACCGTAATCAGCGGCAATTCAATGTTAAAATCGGTAAAGATTTGAGCAAAAGTCGGCACGATGCCCAAAATAAAGTAAATCAACACGCCTACCGACGCAAACATCAAAATCGCCGGATAAGTAATAGCCGTAATGATTTTGCTCTTCATGCCTTCTTGGGTTTTCGTATAGATGGCCACCTGCATCAGCGTATCCGCCAGCTGGCCGCCTACTTCCCCGGCTTGCACCAAGGAAAGCCAAATGTGGCTGAAGGTTTTTGGGTGATGCGACAGCGCCGTGTGCAATGACTGACCGCCTGCAATATCTTTCGCTACTTGCGAAAGGACATATCCCAGCGTCGGGTTGGAAGCATATTCCCCCAACAAAGACACCGCACGCACCAACGGTACACCGCCGGCAATCAAGGTAGAAAGCTGCTCGGCAAAAAACGCCAGCACATGGCCCGGCACTTTGCCGCCGCGCTTGCGGGGAGAACTACTTCCTCCGCCGCCAAACAAACCAGCAGCTCCTTCCCTCACATCCAACACCAAATACCCTTTATTCTGCAGGGCTAAGATGACTTTCTCTTTATTATCTGCCGAAACGGACCCTTTTAAAGTTTTTCCGTTCTCATCTTTTACCGTGTATGTATATTTTTGCATAAACCCTCTTTTTGCGCGGCAATTATTCGTCCGCCGTCGTGATGCTCAAAATTTCATCCACTGTCGTCAACCCGCGAATGACTTTATGCCAGCCGTTGGCACGCAAGTTAAGCGCACCGGAACGCACCGCCGCGCGCTTCAATTCCACCAAATCCTGGGTTTTATAGATGATATTGCGCATTTCTTCCGTCATGCGATAGACTTCATAAATAGCGCGGCGCCCCATAAAACCCGTTCCAAAACATTTGGGACAACCCACCGACTTAAAAAATGTCCACGAATTTTGATCGCGCGGATTTAAATGACCTTCTTGAATAATCCGGGCTAAAGTAGCCGGATCCGGAATATGCGGAACCTTGCAATAAGGACACAATATACGCACCAAACGCTGGGCCGCTACCAATGCCAAAGAACTGGCCAGCAGGAAGGGTTCCATTCCCATATCAATTAAACGGGGAACTGCGCCCAACGCATCGTTGGTGTGCAGCGTAGAAAGCACTAAGTGACCAGTTAAAGCCGCTTTTAAACACGCCTCGGCGGTTTCGTTATCGCGGACTTCCCCCACCAGAATCACATCCGGGTCTTGACGCAGGAACGAACGAAGCCCCGCCGCAAAAGTAAGCCCAATCGCCGGTTTGACCTGCACCTGGCTGATACCAGCCAGCTTATATTCCACCGGGTCTTCCAGCGTCATAAAGTTGAGTTCTGGCGTGCGAATAGTCGTCAGCACCGCGTTAAGCGTGGTAGATTTACCGGAACCGGTAGGGCCCGTTAAGAAAATAAGACCGTGCGGCAAATTGGCCGCTTCCAAGAAGGCCTTTTTCTGATCCGGCTCAAATCCTAATTTATCAACATTCATTTCCCCTGTGCCTCTATCCAAAATACGAAGCACTAGTTTTTCCCCATATACTGCCGGGCACACCGATACACGGACTTCAATGGAACGGTTTTGGTAACGAATGGTAAAACTGCCGTCCTGCGGCAAACGTTTTTCCGCAATATCCAACTTAGACAAAATTTTAATACGAGAAATAATCGCACTTACGGATTCTTTCGCCGGAGCGGTCCTTTCATACAAGGATCCGTCAATACGGAAACGCAAACTCACGCGTTCATCAAACATCTCCAAGTGGATATCCGAGGTGCGTTCCGAAATGGCTTGACGCAAAATGGCGTTTACTTGTTTTACATACTGCGAAGAAGTCGGAGAGATTTTATCTAAATCCAAAAAACCGGACACATCTACATCTTCATCACTCTCCGCCGCCACGGCCGCCGCATCTACATTGGGCTTAGCGGTTTCATTCATTACTTCTTCCAATAAATTCTTATTGGAATAGAAACTGTCTATAACGCTTAATAGCTGGCTCTTGCTGGCGATAAAGGGCTGTACCTGCTTGCCGGACATTAATTTAATGTTTTCCAACAAAAACACATTGGTCGGGTCCAACACGGCTACCGCCAATTCGTCCTCTTCTAAAAACAGGGGGATAACCATATTTTCCCGGGCAAATTTTTCGGGAATGATATCTTGTAAATTTTGTTCTTTTTCCGGAACTAAAATACCATTTTCCTTAGAAGCGTAGGGAACGGAAAAATGTTTGGAGAGAGCCGCCGTAACCTGTTCTTCCGAAGCAAAGCCGAATTTAATAATCGCTTCCGCTATGGATATATTATTCTGTTTGGCGTAGAGTTGGGCCCGCTTTACTTGATCTGCATTCAGCGTTCCCTGGTCAATTAAAATCTCACTTAACTGTTTTGCCATTTCCTAATCCTCTGCTTTAACCCTTTATTTTTTATCCTAATTGTAATCCTATTACACCCGCCCCCGAAAATTTCGGGGGCGGGTTAAAACTGCTGTTTGTTTATTCCGCCAAGATGGTCGGGGTAATGAAGATGACCAAGTCAGTAGTGCTTTTGGATTTGGTCTTGCTGGTAAACAGCCAACCCAATATCGGGATATCACCCAAAAGCGGTACTTTGCGGGTTTGGTCTGTTTCACGAGAAGTCAACAGCCCGCCAATCACTACTGTCTGTCCGTTTTTCACGCGAACCAAAGTAGAAGCCGCGCGGGTGGTAGTATCTTTGGAGAAATCAAACCCGGAGCTAACCAAGTCTGAATACGAAGGTTGCACATACAGCGTTACATACCCTTCGCGGTTTACCTGCGGGGTTACCTGCAGCGTAAGACCCACTCTTTTTCTTTCGGCAGAGGTGGTGGTCATACCTTCCCCGGATCCGCTGCCAGACTGGCTCATCGTCTGTCCGACCGTCGCATCAGTAGAGGTGGTAATCGTAGCCGTTTTATTGTTCAGCGTAACGACTTTCGGTTTTCCTAAGTATTTGGCTTCACCGCGGGTTAACAAGCTTTTAAGCACAATGTTAAACGCCGAGAAATCCAACAACCCGCCTTCATCACTCTGCTCCGAAGAAGAAGAAGAGCTGGAAGAACCACCCGATTCACCGCTGGAATCGCTGTTCATCTGTTCTTTGGTCGGGAAGATGAAGTTCCACCCTTTTACGCCGTTTCCTTTAATGTAATCCAAATCCACCACACGGCTGGGGGCCGTCATGCTGGCCATTACGCCGCCTTCTCCGCCGTATTCAAAGCCCAAGCTTAAACCGCTGGTTTTGCTCACTTCTACAATTTGGGCTTCAATCAAAATCTGCGGCGGTTTAATATCCAATTCGGCTAAGATATTTTCCACTTGCGGGAAAATTTCCGCCACATCGGTAATAATTAATTTGTTGGTGCGGGGATCTACCGCAATTTTACCAACCGGGGACAGCATGCTCTTTACGATCGTCGTAATTTCGGCACTGCCGCTATAGGCATCCGTACCGGAAGCACTTCCGCTCGCATCCCCCATACCGCTGATTCCCGTATCCGAAGAAGAGCTGTTTGCGCTGTAGGATACATCCTGCGGCATAATGCTGTTGAGTTCGCTCTGCGCGGAACCAACCCCTTGCAAGGAAATATAGCTTAATGTATAGATTTTGGTAATCGTATCAGGCGCATCATTGGAGCGTTTGGTTACGACATAGCTGTCGCTCTTTCCAATGCGCTGATAGGTTAATCCGTGTACGCGTAAAAGCGTATCCAACGCCTCCCGCACCGTTACACGGGTTAAAGAAGCGGTAACTTTTTTATTGGCGAATTCTTCGCTCATAATAAAGTTAATTTTCGCTTGCGTGGTAATGCTGTTGAGGAAAGCCGATATCGGTACATTGGAAACACGAATGGACACTTTGCGGTCCAGGGGAGAAGAAACTTCGGTTTCCTTGTACAAATCGGATTCACCCGTCAGCTTTACCGTGGTGTTTTCCGTCACGGCGATTGTGTCATCACTGGGAAGGGTTTGCTGAGCCGAAGCCGCCCCCCCAAGCCCCAAGGCGGTAACACACGCCAGCGCAACTGCTAAACGATTGGTCATCTGTCCTCCTGTAATTTATTCCTAAATGAGTAACTTTACAACTGAACTTTCCGTACAAATTTGTGGCCTTTGTAAGAAAATACCACTTCGTCGGGGTGTACTTCTACAATCCGTGCCCCATAAATGCTTTTACCAATGGTATAGATCTTACTGCCGATAAATACTTCTTCCCCGATGATGCCGGTTACACGAATTTTATTGCGCACTTCGCGGGTCGGATCTTTGATGCGGGCCAATTCCAACTGCCGTTGACGCTCCGCCTCTTCGCGGCGGCGGCGCTCTTCGGCCAGTTTGCGCTGGCGTTCCGCCTCTAGCGCCGCTAAACGCTGTTGTTCCCGATATTGCAACAACAGGAAATCGTCCGGCGATAAAGTAGGATCCCGCCGATTTTTCGGATTAAAAACCACCCGCGGGGCAGCCGCTTCTTTGGCCTTCTCTGCCACTGCTTCCCGAGGAGCCACAAACCCTTCTCCCGCTACAGCCGCGTCGGGTGCCACAACAGCTGCACCCCCTGCCGCCTGTGGAGCCGCTACCGCTTCTACCGATACATCGGCCTGGGCCGCCAGGGTTTCTTTCACTCCAGGAGCCGTATTACCTACAAATTGTGTTTGGCCAGCCGGTACTGCCAACGGAGCTGCCGCCGGCTGAGCATTTTGCTGGGCCACTGCCACCGTCCCCACAGCAAAAGAAACCAGGGTAAACAAAGCGAATGTTGCTTTCTTCATCTATTTACCCTCCTTGACAGCCGCTTTTTTAGCTGCCTCTTCCTTTTCTTTCATAATTTTATCATAATCCTTAAATAAGGATTTGGCAATCTTTTCTTTCGGAAATATCGTATTAAAACGGAAAGAAACCTTATTGCTTCCCAATTTCTCGGCTTCCGGCGATTTGGTTAACGAAAACTCAGAGATTTTTACAAACTCTTCTTTATTTTCCACTTTCGCCAAAAAATTGGCAAACTGGTCAAAGGGCATCTCTGCATTTACCCGCAGCGAAGTTGCAATATACGAAGCGTTGGACGAGTCTTCCGCTTGAGTTCCTTCCATCTGCGGGGTAACTTCTTCCGCTTTAAACATTCCCAAAATCTGGCTCAGCAGCCATTCGTTTTTAGAAGAAACATCGGGAAAGCGCGGTTCCAGCGAAATCAGTTTCTTTTTATTGGCCTGATATTCCTGTTCGCTCGTCTGCTGTACCCGAATTGCTTCCATTTGCCCTTCAAAGTTGGAAATCTTCTCGGCGAACTTTCCGCTCATAAACTTAAATGCCAAGAAAACCACCAGCACCGCAATAAATTGTTTTAAGAACAATTTAAAATTGCCTTCCTGGGCAACGGTCTGCATATCCAGGAATCCTTTTTTCAAGTCTTCCACAAATTTATTGGTTTTTAAATTCGGAGCCATATTAGCGACCTCCTTCTTTGGCGCAAGTAAACACAAAACTGGTTTCTTGCCCTGTCGCCGGTCTGCCAGAGGACGAAGATGTGGCACTTCCGGCGCCCGCTACATTTACATAGCGAATGGTCCCGTTTTCCCCACAGATTTTCTTAAAGTTGGGCAATTTCACCAGAGCGTCTTTAAACTGGTTTCCCAGGGCCAAATCGGCACGGCCGTCTTTGCCGGTTTTGATGGCGCCCTCTATCGTGATGTTGCGGGAACTCGGCCCTTTGGAGGGAAACATGTCCGTATAATTAAATTTGGTAATCCACATTTCCTGCGGAATTGTGTCCACCAACTCCACCAAAAGCGGGGTTATGGAATCCTCCGATTTAAGCAGCGCATCCAAATTATTATTTTGCGTTTTCATTTTGCTCAAATTAGATTGAATTTGATCTGCCGTCAGGCCATCAAAATCGGCAATCGTCTGCTTGCTGGAGGCCTTGGCTGCCTGCAATTCGCCTTCTTCACTCTGCACGCCCATCCAACCTTTACCAATCAATAAAAGCAGCAATACGATAAGCACTGCGGCCACTTTCCAAGCCGTCAAGCTGGCATTAAATTCGTATTCACTCAATCGGTTGCCTTTGGTAAAATCCAAGTCCGGCGTTTTGTGGTCATAAAATTTAATGCTTGCCCCAATCGCGGCGATTTCTCCCACCGATTTTGTTTCAATTCCATACACTTCCTGCAAATTCCATTTGCGGACCGGTTTTTTGGAATCGGCCTCCAGGGCAGGAATCCATTGTTCCGTATCGTGCCCCACGATAACGGCCTCTTCAAAAGGATCTTTTTCCAGTTGTTTGGCAATAAATTCCGTACAGTTGGTAATTTCAAAGCGGCGGCGTTCAGCCGGCAACGAACCGGAAATTTCCACATCGCGCAACAGAACCGGGGCATCTTCGTTTAAAAATACGAAGCTGGCTAAATCTTTGCCAAAGAACGAATAAATGCGCCCGCCGGAGCCGACCGCTTCTTTATCGCTGTCATTAAAAGCACGCCCCAAGGATAAGCTGGACGGTTCCACCGATACGAGTTCCAACCCGGCGGATTTCAGCCCCTTTTGCAGGCGCTCAATCACCAGTTTGGTGGTCATGGCAAAAACCACGCCCAAGCGTTTTTGTTTGGTAGCGGCCGTTTCAAATTCGTAAACATGGTAGGCATATTCCGCTTTTTCAAACGGGAAATGAATATATTTACGCGCTTGAAGCGGAATAGAGCTTTTCCACAATTTCCGTTCAATAGCGGCGGGGATTACAAAATGGCGAAGCAAACAAAACGCCGGCGCCAAACTGACTACCACTTTATTGGTTTTCCATTTCTTTTTGGAAGTAACTTTGCCCAGGGCTTCCACCCAGTTATCCATGGCAAAGAAAGTTTCATTTAAATCCAACGGTTTTAAAAGTGTTTTATCTACAGAATTAATCGGCACACGCACCAAAGACTCCAACACAGTGCCGCTGTCCTTCTTAGAACTCTGGGCGATATACATTTCGTCAATACCAATGTAAATCCCCAGGCAGTCCGGGTGGGCATTCATATTTTGGCCGATTAAAGTTTCAGAAAGACTCATATCTACCTCGGATTAATTTCCGTACTGTTCATACGGCATATCATAGGGATTATTTACAGGCAGTTCGGCCGGAGCGGCTGAATTCTGCATATTTCCCTGGGGCACAGCATACGGCTGCTGAGCATTTGCCGCGGGAGCGTAAGCTGCATTCGCCGACGGATCGGCAGACATACCGGCTAAAGTGTCGGGCATATCGGACGGCGCCGCTTGCATAGCTGCAGACGGCATGGCATACGGATCCGCCGGGGCGTATAAATCGGTTCCTTGGGCGGCCGGTTCCTGGGCGACGGCTTTCATCGTGCGGCCCGGTTTTACCCATAACCGCTGCGTTTTATAATTGCATTTCGGGCACAGTTCGTCCGCAGCGGCAACTTGGCAGCTGCTCGTATTGCACGAGGAAGAAGCCGTTTTTTGTTCAGAACATTTTACCACAATGCGCCGGCGCAGCGTTTGTTTCTGCCCTTTCAAATCGGTAGCGGTTAAGACCAAAGTATATTTACCGCACGGCAATTCCGGCCCAAGAATACCTTTCCGTCCGTTCCACAAAATCTGATGATAGACGGGGGTAAACCCTTCCAGCTGGCGCACGACATAAAATTTCCCATCGCGCCCGTGCTGTACTACTTGCAGCACCCAATTATCCACGGGGTTGACCGTTTCCAATACGGAGAAATCAATCGCATAAGCTTCGCCTAAGGCGCGGTCAATCGCGTGACATTGCGGCACGATAGCCATGCTCAAAAGCGGCGCTTTTTGATTACCTTCGTTTTTCTCCATCCGGGTAGGCAGTTTCGCCGTAAAATCAAACACAATAGACAAGCCGTTTAAATTGGCAAAGCGGGCCGGAGGTTCTTGGTCCACCAATCCCATATTGTAATGGAGTTTTCCCTGCGAAATACCGCGGTTCACAAAATAGGAGTTAAGCGCCATGGCCTGGCGAATACCGGACAGGGTTACATCATCCGTATAAGAACCGGGCGGCAGGATAATATAAGCAGCCCCTTGGGTAAGCGCCATCAAATCATAGATATTGTCCAGCAGTGCCAGCGCTTCCGGCCGAAATTTATTGCCCTGGAAGATTACATCGGCATCCATATCAATTGCATCGGGCAAATTATCACGGAAATATAGATTAACTCCTTTTTCTGCCGTGATTTTTTCCACCGCGGAAGCAATCATACTGTCCAATTTTTGGCGGGTATAGATTTCCCGCGCTTCCAGCGCTTCGGGAGAAGTCAAATCCACAAAAGTAGAAGAAGCCGGCTCTGAAGTGGAGCTTAACACTTCTTCCTGACGGGGTTCCGGTTGGGAAACGGCCGGCTCATCCGCGGATTGCGGCTGGGCGTTTGCTTGGGCGGCTTCCAACACGGCTTGCGTTTGGGCGTCAATGGCCTGCTGATCGGCCTGATCCGTAGCGGAAAGGCCCAAATCTCCAGCCGTCGCATTCACGGTAGCTGCTTCTAACGCGGCTTCATTGACATCGGCGGCCTGCTGAATGGCGTTTTGGCGCATTTCAGCGGCGCGTTCTTGGGCGGCCAAACGGTCGGCTTCAATGCGTTCCGTCAATGCTTGCTGTTGCGCCTCTACTTCGGCAAGCGCCTGGTTTTTAGCGGCATCGGCCTTGGCCTCGGCTTGGGCTTTTAATTCCTCGGCTTTAGCAGCGGCCGCAGCGGCTTGATCTTCGGCCGCTTGCTGGGCAGCGCGCACGGAAGCATCGGTTACATCTTCCAAGCTTTTAACTTCGCCCTCTTTAAAATTAATATCCACTTCCACAGGCGTTTGGATTCCGCCTATGCGGTTGTGGATTAATTCCACATATTTATTGGCCTCGGCGACTTGGTCCTTATCTCCGGAAACCATGACATCAATAAAATAGTCCATGGCTTCATCGTCTTTATTGTCTTCGTACAGCGCAATACCTTTAGCCAACTGTCTGGCCGGCGATGCGGCGAAAACAACACTTCCGCTCGTCAGAGCGAAGCATAAAACAGAAACTATCAGATAACTCCAGAATTTATTTGTTTTTATCATTCGGTAATCCTGTCCCTTGCGATATATCGTCTATACCCTGCAACACACAGATATTAGAATTATAGCAATTTCGCGCGTTTTGTAAAGCCAATTTTTCAACTTTTTCTGATACTCCCAGCAACCAAGGGGTTTCAAATCGGAGATTTTAACTATTTTTCCGACGAGCCCTCCGCTAGTGCTTTTAAGCGCGCCGTGGCCAATTCATTCTGTGGGTAATAAAACAAAGCGTCCTGCAAACATTGTTTGGCTTTGGTCGTATCTTCGGCTTTGTAATACAGGGTAGAAAGGGCCAAATTAGCCCACAGATCATCGGGATATTTGGCCAAAACGCTTTCCAATACCTCCTCGGCCTTAATATCGTTTCCGGCTAAAGAAAGCACCCGCGCCAGCAAAATCGGGCCGTTGGTATCGTCGGGATAATCTTTGATGTAATTTTCTATATCCCGGCGCAGCCGCTGTTGGTAAAACGGCGACATTTTATTAAATTTATTGGCTTTATCCTCATAGCGCTGCAGCCGCTGGGCCTGAGCGATAACGGCGGGGCGATCGGCCGACTGCACGGGATAAAGCGCACTTAAACGCTTGAGCAATTCCAAGTCCAGTGTATCCACCGTCAGCCCGCGCTTGTAAGTATTTTTAGCATATTCCGTATTGCCCAGCTTCTGATAGATTTCCCCGGCCATACGCCACAAACTCGTTTCATACGGGAAAAGCGTCAGCCCGCGTTCCATCAGAGACAAGGCCGACTCATCGGCATAAATTACATCTTCGTGCAGCAGCTGGGACAGCATCAAATACCCTTGCAAATTATACGGATGCAGCCGCAAATTATCCATCAAATAGTGCACGGCTTTTTTGGTGTCCCCCGCCCCTAAAGCAGCCAAAGCGGCGTGGAAATAAACCTCTTCGTAATACGAAGC
>CALUZQ010000012.1 GCA_944325225.1 uncultured Elusimicrobiales bacterium | reverse complement strand
GCGTTCGTTGTTGGCGGCCGCGGGGTTGTTGGCAGACAGAAAGGTTCCTTTGTTGTAGAAAATTTCACCCGTTCTGCCGTTTACCGTAGCGCGTTGGATATGCACATCAAAAATAGACAGAAAAATGCGGATTACCACGGAGTTCGGATCGTCTTCCGTTTTAATGGAAAGGACGGTTCCGTCCGCCGGGCAGGCGATTTCGTCGTCGGCAAAAACGGTTTCGCGTTTCGGATCGCGGAAGAAAAACGCACAAAAACAACCGGCCAGCAAGCACAATACGCCCAAGGTGCGCAAATCAAAAAATAAGAATATAGCCGCCGCCGCTACGGCAACAGCAAAAAATTTGATTCCCAACGGCAACACGGTGCCAACCCAATTAAGACACTTAGCAAGTGTACGGTTGATATCTTCTAACATAGATTTTTGTACCGGTGGGTTTGATTGAATGGCAGGAAGTGTTAAGTGGGCAGGGGGGGACTTGAACCCCCACGACCTTGCGGTCAACAGATTTTAAGTCTGTCGCGTCTGCCATTCCGCCACCAGCCCTCTTATAGATTTATTTTAACAAAAAAACGCGTCCTTTGCACTTTTTTTATGGCGGATTTTTAAATTATTTTTCAAAGGTTTTTAAACTGTTATAAAATTTTCGGCAAAAAAGCGTTTTGACGCCCAGGTTTTTTAGGGATTGCTGCAACTGACGGTCGTCGGTTACGGCAATTACCCGCTGGCCGCTTTGGCTTAAAAAACCGGCTCGTTCGTAAATAATCTGGTCAGCCGAGTCCTCCTCGGAAAACGAAATATGCACGCCGCCGCGGTACAAAGGGCCGACCGGCCGGAATGCACCGTCAAAAATAACCTCGT
The DNA here is from genome assembly GCA_944325225.1 of uncultured Elusimicrobiales bacterium. GTDB lineage: Bacteria > Elusimicrobiota > Elusimicrobia > Elusimicrobiales > Elusimicrobiaceae > Avelusimicrobium. The sequence continues at coordinate 43,281 of CALUZQ010000012.1, read as the reverse complement.
ATTGGTGCATGGCGTAGTGTTCGTCCTGAGAAATTTCGCTTAAAAAATCAAGGAAATCGGCTGTTACTTCCTCTTCCGTTCGGGAGAACTCGTATAAAAAACTCCGTACCAGATTCAGCCCGTCTATTAAATAAATGGTCGGTTTGGTGGTTACATACATATAGGATATTGCCTTTGCTTCGCAAAATTGTTATAAGAAATGATACAATATAATACTTATTTACAGGAAGCGTTCTTTGACAATTTCCGTATGTAACGGGGGTGTAATAGATTCGACGGGTATCTGTTGCCGCCCGGGAGCAAGTGCCGGTTGGCCAGGCCGGCTAAAATAGGGCCAAAAAAATAACTAACGACAATCAAGTCGCTTGGGCTAACGCTTAGTCCCACCGCACCTTGGGTGTCTTCCATACGCTTAAGGATTGCGGTTATTATATGGAATGCGGCAAAGCGGGCGCGGTTCGTCCGGCTTTGCCTAAGACCCACGAACCAAACCGTAAGCGTGCTGCTTCGCGCTTAGCTTGCGGTTACTTAAGCGAAGCTAAACTTGTAGCGCCCGGCTGGAAAAGATGTTCGGACGGGGGTGCGAATCCCCCCACCTCCACTGGATTTGGGCCGGCTGTATGATAGCGGGGCTGAAATAAACAGCTGGGCCGGTGTGTTATAGAAGTGTACGGAAATTGCAAATTGTGGATTTACCTGATAAACGGGAGAGTGTATGGCAGCTGAGATTAAGTTCGGTACCGACGGTTGGAGAGGCGTGATCGCGTGGGATTTTACTTTTGAAAATGTGCGCCGCGTGGCACAGGCGCTGGCCGATTATATCAACGAAAACGCTCCGGGCGGCGAGGACGGCAAAATGCCTAAAGTGTTTGTCGGATACGACCGCCGATTTATGTCGGATTTGTTTGCCGCCGATATTGCCAGTATTTTTCGTTCCAATAAAATTGATGTTACCCTCTCTTCCGCGCCTATTTCCACGCCGGTAGCGGCTTGCCTGAGCTTGAGCAAATTCTGGATGAGCGTTATGGTAACGGCCAGCCATAATCCGGCCCATTACAACGGCATTAAAATTAAATTGGCGGGCGGGTCGGCTTCTTCGCGCGTTACCAAAGAAGTGGAAGAATTGATTGACCAAAATTCTGTTTTGTTCCTTTATGGGCAGAAAGCCGAGCAAAAGGATTGTTCGGATATTTATTTTAAGTATGTGGCGGCGCATGTAAACAGCAAAAAGTTAAAAACTTTTAAGTCCAGAGTAGTGGTGGATTATATGCACGGCGCGTCGGCCGGCTATATGGAAAAATTCCTGCCGGAAAAACAAGTGATTGCGCTGCGCGCCGAGAGGGAACCTACTTTTTGCGGGGAACAGCCCGAACCGGTGGAAAAGAACTTAGCAGTGCTTAAAAAAACCGTGCTGGAGAAAAAGGCCGCATTGGGAGTGGCCTTTGACGGCGACGGTGACCGCGTGGCCTTGATTGATGAAAAAGGCAATTACCTTACTCCGTGCGTGATTGCCGGGGTGCTGTGTCATTATTTAGTGAAGTATAAAAAACTCAAAGGAAATATCGTGCAGACGGTTTCCATGGGGTATTTGCTCAAGCGTATCGCCCGTAAATATGAAATGTTGTTTGAAGAAGTGGGCGTAGGTTTTAAAAATGTAGCCGAACGAATGAGCTTGGACGATGTGGCCTTTGGTGTAGAAGAATCGGGCGGATTTGCCTGGAAAGGCAACCTGCCGGACCGCGACGGGCTTACCGTAGCACTTGCTTTCTTGGATATTATGGCCGCCACCGGTAAAAAAGCCAGCGAGCTGTGCGCTGTGATTGCGCAGGAATACGGGGCTTCGGTCTATATGCGCCGCGATTTGCCTATTTCCAAACCGGTGGATAAAGCCGTGATGGCGGAAAAAGTGCGTAAAAAACTGCCTAAAAAAATTAATGGGCGTAAAATTGCCGAAACTTTGACCTTTGACGGACTTAAAATTATCTTTGAAAATGATGAATGGCTGTTATTGCGCCCTTCGGGTACAGAACCGCTCTTGCGTATTTATGCGGAAACAGCAACCAAGAAAGACACGCAGGCACTGTTGGATTTTGGGGAAAAATTAATGGCCCCGTATCAAAAATAAGAGGATGACATGTTAAAAATTGCATTAGTGGACGATTCGGTTATTTTGCGTTCGGCTATTAAGAATGTATTGGAATCGTCGGGGTTTGAAGTAGGGTTTGAAGCGGGTGGCTCGGCCGAGTTGTTTGCCAAATTGGACGGCAGCGGCGTGGGGCTGATTCTGCTGGATATCTTTTTCCCTACCGAGAACGGGCTGGATATTCTGGCCAAACTGAAAAAACATATGCCGCAGGTAAAGGTGCTGATTGTAACCGGGCTGCGCCAGGATACGATTCTGGAAGAGGCCCAACGGCTGGGCGCCGACGGTGTTCTCTATAAACCCTTTGATACCGATGAACTTCTTTCCGCCATTCACCGTTTAGCACGCTAAGTTCTATTAAAAAAACCGCCCGGCTGTTCGGCCGGGCGGTTTTTTGTATATATAACCCCGGCGGGGCCGGGGCTGAAATCGGTTTTCTTACAATTTCAACCATTTAAATTCTGCAAACAGCACCGCCGAAAAGAACAGCACCGGGCCCCACCCGGCCAAATAGGGGTTAATATAGCCGTTTTCCCCGATGGAAGTGAACATGGTAATCAGCCACCAGAAAGTAAACGCAATCACCAGCGAAGCAATAATGTTTAAAATTTTGCTTTTTCGGCGCATACTAATAGCAAACGGCATTCCCAGCAGGCACATAATCAGCGTAACAAACGGCGTAGCCAGCTTGGACTGCAGCATCGTTTGGGCGGAATAGGAGGCCAGTCCGCTGCGTTTAAAAAATTCAATCCGTTTATACAATTCCCGTATGCTAAGCAATTTGTTTTCCGTTCGGTCTATGGCCATATCCGACGGTTTTAAATCCACCGGCGATTGGGCCGTTTCAAAAGATTCTTCTGTCGTATCCATAGGATCTACAAAGGTGCGTTGTATGCCTTTGGAAAAAAGCCAGCTCTTGGTTTCCGGGTTCCATACCATTTGGTCGGCTACAATCTGATTGGCGATATTCCAGCTGGAGTCATAAGTATCCAGCGACACGCGTCTCATCGTGCCTTTTTTTAAGTTGACTTCTTTGGCAAAAAGCATTTGATTGGGGGAAATTTTTAAGATGACATCTTTTTCTTCGTCGGGATTAAATGGCTCGGCGGCGGGGTTGATGCGGGTGTTGTAGATCTGGCTGGATTTGGCGTTAAGGGGCGGAATGATAAATTCCTGCAGGGCCATGGTCAGCAACACGACCAGCAGAATGCAGCAAATAATGGGCTTAAACAACTGCCGCGGCGCAAACCCGCTGGCCACGCAGGCCGTCCATTCCCCGTTAGACACCATTTCCGAAATGACGGAAATAGCCCCCAGCAGGCACGCTACCGGCATAATGGTTGCCAGCCAGTTGGGGAAAGTCGTCAGCGAATAGGCCAGCAAATCCAGCATGGTGGTAGTTCCGTTGCCGAGGTTTTTCATTTTCTCAAAAGTATCGCCCAGCACTACTAGGGCGGTAAATACGCCCAGCGCAAAGAAAAACGGGCCCCAGAATTTACGGGCAATATAAAAGTAAATCCGCATTAAATGTTCAACCTCTTTTTCCAGAGATACCGCGCGGCGAAAATACCGGTTACAATCGGCAGCCACGGGCCCGGGTAGGAAATCCAGCCGTATTTTTTGCCTAACGAAAGCCCTAGGGTCATCAGCAGATAAAACGCAAAAATAATCACCACGCTAAACAGCATTCCCCAGCCCTTGTTGGTCCGCTTGCCGAACGAAAACCCAATCGGACAGCTGACAAACAGCAGTACAATTGGCGAAAACGCCAACACATTGCGCATGCTGATTTCGGAGCGGTATTCGTTGACTGTTTCCTGATCCAGAGGCATTTGGCGCATACGCCTTAGCAACTTGGTGGTGGACATTTCCCCTACGCGCAGCCGGCGATATTGGGCTTTTAAGAGCGAAATGCTCATAATATACTCGTTAAAATTAGCGGCAATAAAGGAGGAAGAATCTTTTGCGTCCAGCCGCTGCATCTGGCCGTTCTCCAGCCGCAGGCCGATGGCGGTGTTGCTTAAAATTACTTTGCCGCTGGCAGCGTTTACTTTGGTGCTTAGGGCACCGTCGTCGTCTTTTTTAATTAGGTGGATTTGGCGGGCGGTGTCGGTTTCTTTGTCCAAGTTTTCCAAATACAAGTCCCATTCGCCCAAATTTAAAAAGGTTTTGGGTTCCAGATTCACTTTGGTAATTTTGCTGCGGGCTTCGCTGCGGCGGTCCAGCAGCCGCTTGTAGCTGCGCGGGGTCAGCCAGTTTTGCATGACAAACAGAATGACGGTTAATCCCAGCGCACAGAAAAAGAGGGGTTTAATGATTTCTTTAAACGAAAAACCGGCCGCGCGCAGGGCAATTAGTTCGCCGTGTTCGCTCATATTGGTCAGCGTCAGCAAAATAGCAATCTGAAACGCCATCGGGGCGCTTAGGCAAAATACATTGGGCAGCACATTCAGCAAAGAGGACACAATCCACCCGAAACTGGTGCCATAGGTCATGGCCATATCCAGAATGCGGATAAACTGGTTCATAAAAATCACAAAAGTCAGCACGCCGAGTACGCCCAAAAAGAAAGTCAGCAGACTTTTTGCGATATATCTGGTAAAAATGCCAATGCGCATATATGTTATTCTAACAAAATATAACCTTTTCCGACAGGAGAAATCGCCGTATAGGTCCGGGCCCAGCGGGCGGTGGGCCTTTTGGCCCTGGAAACCGGCGGCGCAAAGCCGTTATAATAAAAATATGAGAATTTTTACTTTACTGCTTTGTTTCTTGTTGAGCGCTTCGGGCTCTTTCGCGCAGAAATTACCGTCCAAAAACGCGTGGCGGGGGTTGTTGCGGCCTAAACAAGCTTTTCAAGCGGTTCCCCCCTTGAAATATGTACCTGCCGCGACAGTTTCTCCGGTACGGCCGGCGGCGGGTTATCGGCCGGCGGCGGAGTTAACCAAACAACAGCTTGCCAATCGGCTGGAAGGGACCGTGATGCAGCAGGTGCTGTCGGTTCACAAACCGCAACCGCCGGTTCAGCCGTCGTTGGAACATACGGAAAAATATATTCGGCAGTCGCTGGTGGAAGTAGTGGGCCGGGCCAGCGGGGAGTTGATGGGAAGCGGTTTTGTGGTTAAGTCCGGCTCCGGCAGATTATACGCGGTGGTGTCTTATCATGTAGTGGGCCGGGCGGGCAATACGGTGGCGCTTCGTATGTACGATGCAGCCGGCAAGCCGGTCCTTTATGGCGGAGCGGTGGTCAGCGCGGCGGGTTCTTTTGGCATCAATGCGCCGGATGCGGCGATTATAGAACTGCCTGCTTCGGCGGCGTTGCATGTGCGGCCGCTGCAGGTGGCCCATTCCTTGCCGCAGGAAGGGAGTGAATTGGTGGTGTGGGGAAGCCCGTATGCGGCGAATGGTTTTGCCCGAGTAGATGAATTAACAGTTAAGCGGGCGCAAAATATCAAAATTGTGATGGACAGCCCCGATGTGTCTGAAGAATTTAACGGGCTGTGCGGCAGCCCGGTGCTGGACGCCCAGGGAAAAGTGGCCGGCATTTACAGCGGCCACGCCCCGGAGCAAGGATTCGTTTTTGCCGTGAACGCCCGCCAGGTCTTGGAGTGGCTGATTGGCAATTACGAAAAAGGAATGGTCCCTTACACGGTTTTTAAAATTTATGGGCGGCAGGTTTTGCAAGTACAGGCCGAGGAAACGGTCGGTTGGGTGTATCACTTTGATCCGAACGGCACCTTGCTGCATAAAGTTTATCTGCCCAAATATCCGGGCGCGTTTGACCCGGAACACGCCGAACAGCTGTTCCCCGATGTGCGGCACGGTGATTTTTTGGAATTTGAACTTGTAAAACACCGGCAGATTCAAAAAACCATATCAGTTGAAATTTCTTAATTGGACAATCGTTTCCATAAAGCCCCCAAGCAAAGGGGGCTTTTTTAGTGTATAGCCAATCGGATGGGACGGGGGATAAGGGGGGAAATTCTCTCCTGCGGGGTTGGGGGAATGCGGCGGTATAAAAAGAACAAATATTATAGAATGAAATAATGAGGTATTTTTTCGTCTTATGAAAATACTGCGGCTTCCTGTCGCCCTGCTGCTGATTTTGCAATTCGTCGCCGCCCCTCCGGCCGGCGCCGAATCGTTGCCGTACAGCTTAGTGGACCGGGATCAATATTCCCTCTTTTCCGAGGACCAGCAAGCCAAAGAAGAAGCTGCCCTGGTGCTGGAAGATCCGCCGGACGATGCCCAGCTGCTTAAATTTACCAATGAGTTTTGGCGCCAGGCCGTTACCGCGGTGGACGGCGCTTATAAACTGGATAACGAACCGGAGCCCATTCCGGATTTAACCCTTTTGAATCCTACGCTATCGCTGCCGCTTTACGGTACCAGTATTGCGTTGACCGGCCGGTATGTGCTGGGGTTTTCTATGGCGGCCCAAAAATACAAACAGGATTCCAATAACGATATTGAACAGCGCAATACTCACTCCTTTGAAATGCAGCAGGAAATGCAGTTAAAAATGCAGGGTAAAATTTTGGAGCGGGTATTTGTGGATATTGACTACGACGACCAGCGCGAAGAAGAAAAGACCATCTCGGTAGCATATCGCGGCAAACCTGGCGAAGTGGTGCAGTTGGCGGAATTTGGCGATATTAATTTGTCCCTGCCGGAAACGGAATTTATTGCGTATCAAAAACAGCTGTTTGGGGCCAAAATGCACTTGCAGCAAGGAAACGCCAACCTCTATTTAATCGGCTCGCAGACGAAAGGTTCCAGCAAGCAAAAGCAATTTATCGGCAGCAGTGTATCGGAAATTATTTCGCTGGCGGATACCTCATACCTGCGCCGCACTTATTACGATTTGACTTTCGGCGGAAATGTACGGCCGTATATTGATAACAGCGGCAATATCCGCTATCCGCTGGACCGCACGGCTTATGACGAGTGGCGCTCGCTGATGGGCAGCATTTCCCCGGGTACCGAAGAAATCTATTATTACAGCAACGATTCTTCCACCTCCTCCGATTATGTGCCGGTGGACCGCATCGCTACCGATGTGTTGGGCGATACGGAGTATCCGGCCAAGTGGCAGCTGCTTACCCGCGGGGTGGATTATACGGTGGATTATGCCAGCGGTATCATCACATTTAAACGCACGGTTACGGCCGAAAGCGTAATTGCCGTGGATTACCGCGATACGCGCGGCAATCAGCTCAGCAATACCATGGGCAAACCCGGTGCCATTAAACTGATTAAAACCGAAAACGATAAATCCATAGAGACCGGCTCCGCCATGGTTACCGAAACCGCCAATAAGCTGGAATTAAAAACTTATTACAATATCGGGGCGCAAAAAATCACGCAGGATAACGGCAAAGGCAATTTTATTTTGCAGTTGCAGGACGCTAACGGTCAGCCCGTTTCCAGCAGTTATTATACCTATCCTTCGTATATTGAAGTGGATTTCAATACGGGTATTTTTAATTTGTCCTACCGTTTAAACGATACCGGACTGTACGGCGCTACGCCCACTTCTTCTAAAAACTTGTCGTTTAAAATTCAATACGAGTCCACCGTAAAAACTTATTTTATAGAATCGGGCATCGTTATTGAATCGGAAACGGTTAAATTGAACGGCCGTACGCTCACCCGCAATAACGATTATTATATTGATTATACTTCCGGCTTTATCACTTTTTACAAGGGCGACGAAATTACCGAAAATTCCGTCATAGACATTACCTACGATACCACCACCGGTTCCAGTTCCAACAACTCGGTTTTGGGCGGACGGCTGGATTATAAATTGTTTGATAAAATCGTCATGGGGGCCACCATGCTCCAGGAATCCGGCGAGAAGCCGACCACCGTCCCCCAGGTGGGCAATTATTCCAAAAAGCTATTGGTCTATGGGGCCGATATCAACGGGAAAGATATCAAGCTGGCTGATCCGCTGTCGGTGGATTTCAGCGCGGAAGTGGCCAAAAGCCGCAACGAGCAGAACTTGTTTGGTTACGCCATGGTGGACAGTATGAACGAAACGAACGAACAAGTGGCCGGGTCCCGCATTTTCAGGGACTGGATTTTTGCTTCCAACCCCAGCGGCAAACCCGCTTTCTTAAATTCTATTCATTGGGATACGCAGGATCTGCCCGCACTGGAAATCAATCCGCACTCCATCGCCAATTACAACGATAAACAGCAAGTGCTGATTTTAAATTACGATTTCACCCTCCCGGCTACGACCATTGACCAAACGACGGGACAGCCGTTTTTAAACGAAGAAGGCCGCGACGAAGTGTCTATCGTCTATCCGCTGAGCCAAAGCGGTATGGATTTATCCAGCAAGACCTCTTTTGAACTGACCATGCTGGGCGAAGAAAACGGCCCGCAGGTAAACTTTGCTTTCGGGAATATCTCCGAATATTCCGATTCTTCCAACGGTATGGATACCCAATGCGGTACCAATGTGCCCAAAACGGAAAACATCTATTGCCGCAATACCCTGGCCCCGAATGAGGATATCGGCTGGCTGTTTACCAACCCGGACGGTACGCAAGAGCGCTATAATCCGTTTGTAAATAATATCTATAATCCCGAATCCCAGCCCAACGGCCGCATTGATACGCAGGATTTGAATAATAACGGCGCATATGACGCTGAAAGTATCCCTTTGCAGGGGAACTTTGGTTTTGCGGGGGCGGCCATAGACGGATTGGTAAACAATACCGCTTCCAATACTTCCTGGACCACCTACACCATGCCGCTGCTGCTTTCCACCGACGAGAAAGAACAATGGACGGCTATCCGCCACCTGCGTATTACAATTAAACTGACCGACGAAATGAAACGGGCCGGCAAACTCAAAGGACAAATTAAAATTGCCAATGTGTCGCTGTCCGGCACAGCGTGGAACGCCCAAAATGAAACCGACCCGGATATCTTTTCCGTTTCCGGTATTAACAATGTGGATAATACCAACTACGAACCGATTTTCGCCGATACCACCGGCGACGGACTGACCGTTTTCAATTATTTGTACGGTTCTATCTCCAATTACAAGCAGGCCACCGGTTCGGCCAACGCGCTGGACCAGGCCTTGAATGTGAAATTTAATACCATCGGCCTGCCGGCCGTGCCGGATAATTCCGAAGAAGAAGAACCCGCCGGCGAACGCTACGCCAACCGCAATTTTGCGAGTATGGATTTTACCCAGCACCGCGAGTTCCGCTTTTTGCTGCACGGCGCTATGCAGCAAGGCGGCAGCGCGCCGCTCAATCAGCCCGGCACGGAGTTTTTCTTAAAAGTAGGTACGGAAACCAATTTTGATAAAGTGATTGTGCCGACGGACTTCCGCGGCTGGCGTCTGATTTCGTTAAAAATGGTGGATACGGACGGCGACGGCGTGCCCGATTCCTTTGAAAATGCCTCCAACCCCGACTACAATGTGCGCGTAGTTCGCCGCCGCGCGCCGGGCGGCGTGATGAACTTCCGGGAAGTCAGCTTGATGTTTACTGGGGTGCAGGCCGAAAGCCGCTATGAATATACCTTCGTGCAGGACCAAACTTCCCAAACACTGTATGCCCGCGGCATTTTACAGCCCGGTCTGGCAGTTTATAAAGACGCTAATTTTGCCATCTCCGCCGGTACCGTGCAGACCGTGGCCTCCCTGCCGGACGGTTCTTACCAGGTTGTTTTGGCCGACGGCGCCGCCTATACGGCCACGCTGGGCCCCATTACAGCGCTGGGAAGCCAGGGCGAAGTGTGGCTGAATGTTATTCACCTGGCGGACGCCATTACGCTGGAAGGAACGGCCTATAAAGGGGATGTGGTGGTAAAGCTGGAAGACTGGGGAAGCGCCGGGGCGAAATACAAGTATCAGGACAGTAATTTTGAAACCCCGTTGGCCGTTTCTAAAAAACAGGAAATTACGGAAGAAGAGTATTTTTTGAAAGTGGATAAAATTAAAGAGTTTCCCATGGAAGCCAATTTAACCCGCTCCTCTACCGTTACCCCCATGGTTACCGATACTACCGACTACAACACCATCAGCTTGCTGGATAAAGGGCAAGTGGACCGGCAGCGTGCCGTTATCCGCGGAGATTTTAAGAAAGACAATTTGCCGCAAATCGGTTTGGAATATACCGAAGATACGGTAGAGTATGACGCGATGAAACGCAAAGACGACGCCCGCACCTACGGCGCCACGCTGACGCATTCAACCGGTTCCTTTAAAAATATCACGGCCGGCTATCACATTACCGATTCATCCATAGATTACGACCGGAGCCGGCACCTGGAGTCCGACAGTTACTATAATACCGACGAAAATACCCAAAAAATGAATATGAAGGTAACCTATCAGCCCACGAATAACTTTAATTTTACGCCCAGCTATAGCTTAACCAAAAGCAAAGAGGACCGCACCACTTACGACGAAACTTCGGCGCAGGATATTAGTTATCCCAAAGCCATGAGCCAAAATACGGGTTTCAACAGCACCTGGAAAATTACCAACTGGCTGGCTCCCTCCGTCAGCTACAACATCAGCACGGTGGAAAGCAATAACCTCAATGCCAAAACGGTTACCGCCTCCGGCCAGAAAGTAACGGTGGGCGTGGGGGAAGTGAAAACCGTCAACCGTAATGCCGACGGCGGCATCTCGCTTACGCTCAACGGGAATGAACTTTTGCCCAACAGCAAACTCTTTAATACTTTTGTAATTTCTTCCAGCTACCGTATCCAGGACGCCGATTCCTGGTACGATGTGGACAGCGGATTTGATTCCCGCAAAGAGTTATGGATTAGAAGTTCGCTTAAAGATGTGGGCGAATACGGGTACCGAAAAAGCTTAATTTTGCGCGATACTTTTACTTCCACCCAACGCTGGAGCCCGTTCTCGCAGTACGAGTTGGGCGGGGCGGCTTCTCCGCTTAAAACGATTTCGCTTATTAACAACTTTACCAAAACTTTCCAAACCAACGACGAAACCGGCACCTTATACGATTCCACCAGCTTAACCTTGCCGGATATGACTTTTTCTATTTCCGATATAGAAAAATTCTTTTACGGCGGCAGTTGGTTCAGCTCCACCAACTTAAAACTGCGTTATAGCTGGGTGGAACAAACCACTGAGGCGACCGACGAGCAATTTACCACTCAATACGGCGGCGACTTCCGGTTTATGCTGTTTAATTATTTTGACACGGTGCTTAACTATACCCGGCAGGAATCGGATAAAACCGACCTGCGTGCCGGAACCAGTTTGGAACGCGTGGAAGACAATGATATTTCCGCCCAGACCTCTTTCTATATCGGTTCCATGCGCGTAACGCCCAAACTGCTTTACAATTCGCACGACAAATGGCTGGTGGGCGGCCAAATCAGCGAGAGCAGTACCGAAACCACCCCCAGTTTAAACCTGCGTTGGGACTTCAATTTGCCCCGCGGTTTTAAACTGCCGTTTATCAACAAAATGTACAACGCTACCAACCGCGTGATTTGGAGCACCACCCTCGCTTATACGGATAAACGCTCTCCCGTGGAAGTAAAAGAAAACTACCGAAAGTTTGATTTCAGCACTTCGCTGGATTACGAACTTTCCCAGAATTTGCGGTTTACCGTCGGCGGCGGGCTGACCCTGCTCAATCACGCTTATGTAAAAACCGAAGATTACACCGCGTATAATATCGCGGCTAATGTAACGGTACAATTCTAAAATATATGCGTCTGAACTGGAACAATCTTTCCAAACTGTTTTTGCATTTTTGGTTTCCGCGCACTTGTTTTGGCTGCGGGCGGGACTTGCCGTGGCAAAGCGAAGCACCGCTTTGCGCGGAGTGTGAAGCCGGTTTGCAGCCGCCGGGGCCGCTGGTGTGCAAGCGCTGCGGCGCGGTGCTTAAATCCGGCGGCGGCCATTGTTACCGCTGCCGCGGCAGCAAGGCGCAAAAGTATAAGTGCCGGGTCATTCGTTCGGCCTGTCAGTTTAATGCGGCTTCGCGGGCATTGGTTCATGCGCTTAAATATGCACAAGCCGATTATTTGGCTTTGTATATGGGGAATTGGATGGCCCGGTCGTATGCCCGTTATCCCGAACTGGCGGAAGCGGAAGTTGTGGTGCCGGTGCCGCTTTTTCCCAAAAAGAACCGCCGCCGCGGTTATAACCAAAGTGCGTTGTTGGCGCAGGTTTTTGCGCCGGCGGTTGGATTGGCTTACACGGCCGCGGCCTTGGTGCGTGTGCGGGATACCGTCAGCCAAACCAAACTGGGCCGGCAAGCCCGGATGGAGAATATGACGGGTGCTTTTCGCTGCATAAATCCGTTGTTAGTAAAAGGGAAAACCGTTTTGCTGATAGACGATGTGGCCACGACCGGCGCCACGCTGGAAGGGTGCGCCGTCAGTTTGAAAGAAGCGGGCGCCAAAAAGGTGCTGGCTTACACATTTGCCCGTGAGTAAAACGGGCACGCTAAATTTTTCCGTTTGCTTTTAAGCTGTAGTGGGAGCCCTTGCCTACAATGATGTGGTCGTGTACGGAAATGCCAAACAGCGCTGCGGCGCGGATTACTTCTTGTGTGAGTTCAATATCTTCCTGCGACGGTGTCGCATCGCCCGACGGGTGATTGTGCACCAAAATCAAGGCCGATGCTTTGGCCGCCAGCGCGCATTCCACAATTTTGCGCGGCGATACGGCTACCCGGTCTATCAGCCCCGAGGCCACCACTTGGGTACTCATCACGGTATTCCGGACGGACAAAAAGATTGCTTCCAAACATTCTTCTTTTTTACCGGACAGCGAGGCCTTGCAGTATTCCAGCACCTGTTGGGGCGTACGGATGGTAACGCGTTCTTTCACTTCTTCAAAAGAGTATTTTTTAAACACGGCACGAATGAGTTTTAAAAACTGTGCCGTACCCGGCCCCACGCCCGGTATGCTTGTCAGCTGGGCGGGGTCTGCGTCCAGCACGGCCGAAAGGGACCCGAATTTCTTGAGTAAAGCCCAGGCAATCGGTTTGGTGTCTTTGCGCGCGACGGCATAGCTTAGCAGCAGTTCCAGCGTTTCGTGATCCAGGAACGATTCCAGCCCTGCCGAAGCGAACTTTTCACGGATGCGCTTACGGTGTCCGATATAAGACGGCTTACTGTTTGTTGGCATAATGTTTCCTGTTTTTTATTATACCGTTTTTAATGCTACAATAGGTATAACCAAAACGCCGTAAATAAGGGGGAAAAATGAAACATATTGTCGTCATTGGCGGCGGTCCGGGCGGATATCCGGCCGCGCTCAAAGCCGCTTCCTTAGGGGCCCAAGTAACCCTGGTGGAAAAAAACAAACTGGGGGGCGTGTGTTTAAACTGCGGGTGTATTCCTTCCAAATCGTTGCTGGACGCGGCGCACCGTTTTCATTCGGCCCGGACCGCCGCCGGGCTCTGTACGGCGGACGGCCAAGCCGCGGCGGAGGCCCTTTTTGCCGCACGCGATTGGAAAAAAATTCAAGCCCGCCAGCAAGCCGCCACGCGCAAACTGACCCAAGGCATCGCTTTTTTGCTTAAAAAAGCGGGGGTAGAGGTGTTGCAGGGGGAGGCCTCTTTTATCAACGAGCAAACTGTTTTGGTAAAACGGACGGACGGCACCGAGCGGACCTTATCGTGTGACGGAATTATTTTGGCCGCAGGATCCGAAGCGTTTTTTCCGCCTCCGTTTGATAAAATGAAAGATAAAATTTACGATAATTCCACCATTTTTGACATAGAGAATCTGCCCAAGACGCTGGTTATTATTGGCGGCGGCGTGATTGGCTGTGAATTGGCTGATTTAATGAATGATTTGGGGGTGTCCGTCAGCGTAGTGGAAATGCAGCCGCGCATTTTGCCGCTGGAGGACGAAAACGCCGCACGCGTGCTGGCACAGTCCCTTTCCAAACGAGGCGTTACCTTTTATACCGGATTAAGCGCCGCGGCAGTTCAACAAGAAAACGGACTTTTTACGCTGACGCTTTCCGACGGGCAAATTCTCCGGGCCGAAGCGGTGCTGGCCGCCATCGGCCGTACGGTGGATTTGCGCGCCCTGCATCTGGAAAATATCGGGGTGGAATGGACGCGCAAAGGCGTACAGGTGAACCCCGAAACCTTGCAATTAAAAGGGAATATCTATGCGGTAGGCGATGTAAACGGACTTTTCCAATTAGCCCACGCCGCCAGCCGCCAGGGCGAAGTAGCAGCCAGCAATTTGTGCGGCGTGAAAGCAATCTACCATAACAGCGCGGTGCCGCGGGCTATCTATACCACGCCGGAAATTGCTTCCGTGGGGCTGACCCGCGCGCAAGCCGAAGCAAAAAGTTTAAGCGTCAAAAGCCATAAGGCGTTTTTGCTGGCCAACGGCCGCGCCGTCGCCCAGGATCAAACCGAAGGATATGATGAATTGTTGAGCGACGCGCAAACCGGCAAATTGCTGGGAGCGGTGTTGGCGGGTGCGTCCGCCACGGAGCTGATTCATACCGTCAGCGTGGCGCTGGCGGCCCAAATGACCGTGGAGCAGTTTAAAGAAGTGATTTTTGCCCACCCGACTTTTGCCGAATCGTTGGGGGAGGCCGCCGCAAAATGAGCGCTTTTTGCGTGGTGCTGGTCCGCCCGCGGGACCCGAATAATATCGGGGCGTGTGCCCGGGCCATGGGCAACTTTGGGCTGGCTGACCTGCGGGTAGTGGATCCGTATCCACCCGTTTGGCGCGAGGCCGTCAGCGCGGTGGGCGTATCGGATATTTTGAGCCAGGCCCAAAAGTACGATACGCTGGACCAAGCCCTGGCCGATGTGCACTTTTCCCTGGCGGCTACCGCACTTAAAAACCGCGAAATTAAACAAGAAATTATTCCGCTTCCTCGTTTGAACGAACGGCTTGCTCAAAATCCGGCCGGCCGGACGGCTTTGGTGTTTGGCAACGAAAAAAGCGGGCTTTCCAATGCCGATATTGAACGGTGTGCGGCCGTACTCAATATACCGACCGCGGCCAAACAGCCCTCTATCAATTTGGCACAGGCCGTTATTTTAACCTGTTATGAACTGTCCCGCCGGCCGGATTTTGCCGCCCTGCGCTCTCCCGGGAAAGCCCCGCAGGCGCCTACCGATGCGCAAAAAGAAATTTTTATTGCCGCGGCCGACGGACTGTTTGAAAAATCCGGCTTTAAGACCGATTTTTCCCCTGCCCAGCGCAAAAATCTTCTGCGTCATATGCTGGCCCGGCAGGGATTATCGCGCGAGCAGTTGTTTTTCCTTAAAAAATGGGCTGAAAAACTGGCTGAAAAACTGCCGTAATTCAGCCGGCTAAAGCCCGTATATTTTGTTAAAATATAAGAAAGCGCCTAAAAAGGGGGACATAATGGCTTATAATATCCTGGTAATCAATCCAGGTTCCACTTCCGACGATATCGGCTACTACCGGGGAGATAAACCCGTTTTTGAAGTTACCGTGCGCTATTCCCTGACCGATTTGGAACCCTACGAGGGTAAAAATGTAACCGAGCAGCTGCCGCTGCGGCGTAAGCTTATTCTGGATTATCTGCTGGACCATAAAGTACCGCTTAAAGAGATTGACGCCGTTATCGGGCGCGGGGGGTTTATCCGCGCGCTGGAAGGCGGGGTGTATGCCGTGAACGATCAGATGATCAGCGATCTGGAAACCGGCCGTTATGGCGGAATTCACCCCAGCAATTTGGGCGGTATTTTAGCCAAAGAAATTGCCCAATATGCTGGTTGCCCCAGTTTTATTGCCAACCCGGTGGTGATTGACGAACTCCAGCCCGTAGCCCGCTATTCCGGAATGCCCGAAAATCCGCGCATTTCCATTTTTCACGCGCTGAGCCAAAAGCGCGTAGCCCGTATGATTGCCGAAAAACTGGGCAAACCGTATGAAAAAGTAAATTGTATCGTGTGCCACGGCGGGGGCGGAATTACCGTTGGGGCTCACCGCCACGGAAAAGTGGTAGATGTAAATAACGGCTACGAGGGCGACGGCCCCATGACCCCCCAGCGAAGCGGAGGCACCCCCAATGCCGGGCTGGTACAAATGTGCTTTTCCGGGAAATATACCCTGCGCGATATGCGGCTTAAACTGCGCGGCAAAGGCGGTTTAGTTGCCTATACGGGGACTTCCGATGTAAAAGATTTGGAAGAATTTATCCGCACCGGGGAAAAACGGCCCGGTTCGCTGATTCACTGCACCCGCGAAGAAGCCAAACTGGCTGAGGACGCGATGATCTATCAGATTGCCAAGTATATTGGCTCCATGGCCGTGGTGCTGGAGGGAAAGGTGGATTTTATTGCATTGACGGGCGGACTAATGCACAGCAAATATATTCCGCAGGAACTTAGCCGCTACGCGGGCTGGATTGCACCGGTATATGTATTCCCGGGCAGCGAGGAAAAAGACGCCCTGCGCGAAGCCGCCAGCCGCGCGCTGAATAATCCTAAAATAATCAAGCAGTACCACTGATTTGTATTATCACTTACAGGAGAAACAAACTTATGAAATTCAAAAGTTTTGCTGATTTGATTAACCAAGTAAAAGGCAAATCAAACAGAGTTGTCGTTCCGGGGGCAAATAATAAAGAAGCCCTGCAAGCCATTAAAATGGCCGATGAGAACGGTCTTATTTCCCATGGGATTTTAATCGGCCCGCTGGCGGCGGTCAAAGAAACGGTGGCCGCGGTCGGGCTTGATGAAAGCAAGTTTGAATTGATTGATTGCGAAGATGTCCCCACCATGTGCAAATTGGCGGTGGATCAGATTTTGGCCGGCAAGGGCGATTTTTTAATCAAGGGGCTGGTGGATACCAAGTATTATATGAAAGCCATCTTGAATAAAGAAGCCCACTTGGTGCCGGAAGGGGCGCTGTTATCGCACTTTGTATTATTCAGCACGCCGAAATACAAAAAACCGTTTGCCGTAACCGATTCGGCCGTCGTCATCGCGCCGACTTTGGAACAAAAAGTCAAAATTATTCAAAATGCCGTTAACACCATGCACAAATTGGGCTTAGAACACCCCAAAGTGGCGTGCGTGTGCCCGGTGGAGAAAGTAAACGAAAAAATTCCTTCTACCGTAGAAGCGGCGGCCCTGGCGCAGATGAATGCGGAAGGTAAAATTACCGGCTGCAGCGTGGAAGGACCGTATGACCTTTATATTTCGCTCTCGGCGGAAAAAGCGGCCGAAAAAGGCATTACGGGCAAAACCGTTGCCGGAGATGCCGATATTTTGATGCTGCCGGATTTGGATGCGGCCAATCCGCTGTATAAAGCGCTTACTTTCTTTGGCGATCAGATGGAAGCCGCCGCCGTATTGGTGGGGCCGAAAATTCCGGTTATTCTGCCTTCCCGCGCGGATGATCCGAAGGTTAAACTCAATGCGATTGCGCTTTGCTCGTATTTGAAAGATCAAAAATAAAGGGCTGTATCGGGGGCGGCTTTCCGGCCGCCCCTAACTGTGTCTATGAGAAAAAAGATTTTGGCTTTGTTTCAGCGTCACTACCGGCGTTATCACGATATCCTTTTTTATGTGCTTACGCTGGGGGTAATTATTATTTCCACCTATGCGGCTATTGAAGTTTCCCGCGTTAAAAATGAGCAGGAACGCGAGAACCTTCAGGAGCGCGAAATCCCCGCGGTTGAATATACCGTTAAGGACAAACCGGTTTATGTGGCGTTGCAGGAATCCGGGCTGGAAAACCAGGCGGTTGCGCAAATTGTAAGCAAATTGGGTTCGGTCGTGGATACACGCAAACTGCAAAAGCGCGATACTTATTCCGTTTCGGTAGATTCCGAAGGGAATTTCATTCTGCTTTTACTGACGCAGGGTTTCAAACGCTATTATGTGGCCAATGTGGACGGGGCCTTGGTGGCGGGAGTGAGTGATGTAGAAATCAAAACCCGCATCAAAACCGCTGCGGGCAAAGTAGAAGGCGCTTTGTTTAATTCTATGCTTGCCAAAGGATTGCAAGTGCCGCTGATTTTAGATTTTACGGACGCCTTCTCCTGGACGATTGACTTTAATACCGATACCCGCAACGGCGACGAGTACGCCGCTTTGTGGGAAGAACATTATACCGCCTCGGGCGAAATTACCGGGCAGGACTTGCTGGCGGCTTCGTACAAAGGGGCCGAAAGTGGTATTACCACTAACGCGTTTTACTTTGAGGGCGATTTTTACGATGAAACCGGCAAGATGAGCAAAAAAATGTTCTTAAAATCGCCGATTAGTTTCCGTAATTACCGCATTTCTTCGCGCTTCTCTTACGGCAGAATGCACCCGATTTTAAAAATCCGCCGGCCGCATCTGGGTATAGACTATGCGGCTCCTTCCGGCACGCCCGTGCAGGCCGTGGCCGACGGAACCGTGCGCTTTGCCGGCAAAAAAGGCGGGTTCGGGAACTTTATAGAAATCCGCCACGCCAACAGTTATACCACGATGTACGGCCACTTAAAAGGTTTTGCCAAAGGCATTAAAGCCGGTGCCAAAGTTAAGCAAGGGCAAACTGTGGGTTATGTGGGCAGTACGGGGCTTTCCACGGGGCCGCATTTGGATTTTCGCATTAAAGAAAGAAATAAATTTGTGGATTTTCTGAAGATGAAAAACCGCAATTCCGCGGTGCGCGATGTGCCTAAGGAACAACGAAAAGAATTTGATGAGCTAAAAGTGTTATACTTAAAGGAATTGGACGCGGCTAAGCAAGCGGCTTTTGAGAAGCCGGCCGTGCCGGAGGAAAAGCATGAAGCATAAGAAAATAGCGCTTACCGGAGGGCCCAACAGCGGCAAAACCACCGCTCTTTCCATCTTGAAAGAAACTTTCGGGCCGAAAGTGGAGCTGGTGCGGGAAGCCGCGACAATGATTTTCAGCGGCGGGTTTCCGCGGCAGGATAACAGCCGCCCCCATATTGAAGCCGCCCAGCAGATTATTTTTTACGCCACGCGCGAAATGGAAGCACTGGCGGAAGAATCTTCCGACGCGCCGCTTATCGTGTGTGACCGCGGCACCGTAGATGCGGCGGTATATTGGCCGGGCGGAGTGGAAGATTTCTTTGCTAAAATGGGTACTTCGCTGGAAGCGGAATTGGCGCGTTACGATGCGGTGCTGCATCTTTCGCCGCCGTCCAATCCGGCGTTTTACCAGTCCACCCATGTCCGCACCGAGAGTTTGCAGCAAGCGTTTGAAATTGACCGCAAAATCTTGAAAATTTGGGAAAAACACCCCAATCGCCTGGTGGTGGGCGGCACGGAACACTTCTTTGAAAAAGCGGAAGTGATTAAGAATTTTGTAGAAAAAATCATTAAAGGATAGCTTATGAAAAAAATCGTTTTAACCGGCGGCCCCAGCGGCGGCAAAACCACGGCTCTTTCTATTTTGAAAGAAACCTTCGGCAATAAAATTGCCCTCGTGCAGGAAGCCGCTACGCTGATTTACAGCGGCGGTTTTCCGCGTAAGGACAACAGCCCCGTTCATATTGAACACGCCCAAAATATCATTTTCTATACGGTGCACCAACTGGAACATTTGGCGGAAGTTACTTCTAACGCCAAAGTAATGGTGTGCGACCGCGGTTCCATTGACGGGGCTGTGTATTGGCCGTACGGACCGGAGAATTTCTTTGCGTCTATGCACAGCTCGCTGGAGGCGGAATTGGCCCGTTACGATGCGGTCATTCATCTTTCTCCTCCGCCCGAGAAGGATTTTTATCAGGCCACGAATGTTCGCACCGAAAACTTACAGCAGGCCTTTGAAATTGATGATAAAATTTTAAAAATTTGGGAAAAGCACCCCAACCGTTTGGTGGTTCCGCGGGAGAAACATTACTTTGAGAAGGCGGAAATCATCAAAAATTTTGTAGAAAAACTTATTTCCGAAGAATAAAGGAGTTGTATTTGTATGTGGAATCCGTTTAAGAAAAAAGAAGAAGCAGCGGAATCTGCCGCTCAAGGCGCGCCGGCTGCTTCCGGTAAAAAAGAATCTATAGAAGAACGCTTGGAGCGGGAGATTGATTCTCTGCCGGAGATGATTAAAGGCAAACTCAAAGATCCGGCCATTAAGAAACGCTTTATTGATATTGCCAAACGCATGGAAAAAGACGGGGTGGACTTTAAAAGTATCCGCCAAATGAAAAAGTGGATGAAAGCCCACGAAGCGGAACTGCGGGCCGAAGCTGGCGGCGGTACGGCCGCCAAGGTGGAAACCGTGGTGCACGAAGGCCCTAAAATTGGGCGCAACGACCCGTGCCCGTGCGGCAGCGGCAAGAAGTATAAAAAATGCTGCGGCGCCGGGAAATAGAGCGTTTATAAGCGGAATTTAAACGGGCGGACTCGTTAACGGGTCCGCCCGTTTTCTGTTGATCTGTTTGCGAAACAACGGATTAAAGGGGATATTGCAAGCTTTGAACCCGCTGGCTGGAAGGGATCGTTGTGATAAAGCGCGACAGTGCGAAACAGTGTGGCCCAAGCGAGTTGCACGAACGGGCCTGGAGTGGGGAGCCCAGCCCCTGGGCTTGACTCGTTTTTTTTTTTTGATAAATTTTGCGTATGAGCAAAAATTATCAAAAAACATTCCCCGGCGTTAAAAACGCCGGATTTACGCTAATAGAGCTGTTAGTGGCCGTTTTAATTATTGGTATTTTGGCGGCGGTGGCTCTTCCACAGTATGAGAAGGCCGTTATGAAGAGTAAACTAATGAAGCGGCTTCCTATGCTAAAGGCCTTTAAAAAAGGACGGGATTTATTTATTTTAAATGGGGGAACAGCAATCTGTTTGGATTTAGGAGCTTTTGCCGATTTAGCGGGAATTGAATATTCTGATTATGTGAGGTATGAATTTGGAATATATTGCGACAGCCAGGTAACACTCTCTTCGGATTTAAAATTAAATTCTGGCGGCGGCGGAATTTATTTTCCGGCGAGTACGGATTTTCCGCAATTATTTATGCCGTTAAATCCGTCCACAGCCAGTGGACTGGGCGCTGAACCTGGAAATCTTTTTTGTATGGGGCGAGAAAAAGAATGCCGCTATCTATCCAGTGAGCCGGTTCAAACCCATAAAGGGTCGGCTGTTTATAAAATTCCTTGGGTTACGGTGGAATAATTAAAAAACCCCGGCTTTAATAAGCTGGGGTTTTTTAGTTTCACTAGCAAAAACTTATTTTTCCAAGCGCGACAGGCGGCTCTGGGCGCTGTCGGCCAGGCGGTCCGTCGGGTGGTTGATAATCAGCTTTTTATAGATTTCAATGGCTTGCGCGTTGCGGTTTTGCTGTTCGTAAGCGCGGCCCAAATCATACATAAGCTGCGGGGCTTTGGGGCCTTTGGGGTGCGCCAGGAGCGCTTTTTCCAGCGCTTGGATATAGCGGGTTTGATCGCGCATTTTTTTGCGGGCGATATCCGCCGCTTTCAGCAGGGACTCGGTGGATTTTTGTTCGTCGCTGTTAAATACAACGGCTGTTTGGAGCAGGGTATTGTAAGCGTCGGTATAGTTTTTCGTTTTTGCATATACATCGGCTTTTCCCTGGTATGCTTCGTAAGCGGTCGGTGTGGTGCCCAAGAGTTCAATGGCTTTGCCGTAATTAATAAGCGCGCTGTCGTATTGTTTGTTATTTTCGTCCAGGATAGCCATGTGTTTATAGACGACGCCCGTTTCCGATGAAGCCGGAAATTCCCGCAACACCTGCGTATAGGTGCCCATCGCATTGGCGGTATCTTTTAGGTTGTCGGCATAAATATCGCCGATTAAACGCAAGCTGGCTGCGCGGTACGGCGTTTTGGGATACAGTTCCCCAGCTTTTTTATACTGCGAAATAGCCGCCAGATAATTTTCGTGAATGCGGTGCAAATCACCGTACCACAGTTCTACAATGTCGGCGGATTCATAGTTGGGATAGGCCAGGAAAAATTCTTCAAATGCCTGAGCGGCCGGTTCGTATAAGGTGCGCCCGGGCAGTTTGGAAAGGGCATACAGGGCCTGCGCTTGGCGCTGGGCGGGGGTTTTTGCGTCTGTCCCGGGGGCCATGGCAAACAGCTTCGTGGCCAGGTCCCGGTTTTTGGCGTTGACGGCCATAATAGCGTCGGCCATGAGCGGGTTGAGTAACGCCATATCCACCTGGGGATACATTTTGCGCAGTTTAAAAAGTGTAATCAAGGCGCGGTCGTTATCTTGAGCGCGCACATACAAACGCGCCTGCAGCAAAAGGGCATCGGCCGCGGCGGGCTGTTTAGCGTTTTGCTTGGTCCAGGTGCCGAGCCCGTCCGCCAAGGTTTTGGCGAACGCGCGTTCTTCGCGGCTGGGCTGGGCCGAAAGAGTGAGGGCTTGCTTCTTGTAAAAATCCAACGAAGCGGCCGCGTCCGCCGCGCAGACGCAGGGTGCGGCGATAAAAACCGCCAAGAAAGTGTATAGAAATTTATTCATATTATCTGTAATTGGTGAATTGAAGTTCTACGCCGAAGTCTTTGGCTCTTAACAGGGCCATGGTGTTTTGCAGTTCGTCTTTGGATTTGGACGATACCCGCAGCTGATCCCCCTGGATAGAAGCGGAAACTTTCAGCTTAGCGTCCTTGATGGCCTTGGAAATTTCTTTGGCTTTGTCGGACGGAATGCCCTGCTGAATTTTAACCGTCTGTTTGGCGTTTCCGCCCAAGGCGGCTTCAATCTTTTGCGGGAGCATATTTTTAAGCGGAATACCCCGCTTGGCAATACGGGTGAAAATAATATCCCGCAGGGTGTTTACTTTGTATTCATCGCTGGAAGCCAGTTTGAGTTCATTGTCTTTTTGATTTAACTCTATGCTGGAATTGCTGCCTTTAAAATCGTAGCGGTTGGTAATTTCTTTGTTGGCGGCGGTAACGGCCTCGGAAATTACATTTAAGTCCACTTTGGAAACGATATCAAAGCTGTAATCTGCCATATATAAAAACCTCCACAGCCGGCGGAGCCGATTTATTTTCTATATTATATCTTTTTTTGTACAATGATTTTATCAGCGGGCGGAAGCAGCAAGAAATTCCGTCCATCTTACGGAGGTTGACTCGTTCGTCGGCGCCGGGTTTCCGGCGGTATTTCGCTTATGAAAATTAAAATTCGTTTGACCGTGATGAACTTTCTCCAGTTTGCCGTCTGGGGGGCGTACCTTACTTCTATGGGTACTTTCCTGGCCGGAGCCGGCTTGGCGGAGAAAATTGGTTGGTTTTATGCGGCACAAGGTTTTGTGTCGCTTTTTATGCCGGCAATCATCGGCATTGTGGCGGACCGCTGGGTGCCTGCGCAGAAGCTGCTGGGCATTTGTCATTTGCTGGCGGCGGTCGGTATGGGTGCGGCGGCGTATTTCGGTTCTTTGCCGCAGGTCAGCTTTGCCGCGGTGTTTGGTATGTATTTGTTCAGCGTGGCCTTTTATATGCCTACCATCGCGCTTTCCAATTCCGTCGCTTACACCGTTTTGCGCCAACATAATTTTAATACTGTTTCCGTGTTTCCGCCTATCCGCGTGTTTGGGACGGTCGGTTTTATCTGCGCGATGCTGACCTCCAACTTTACCGGGTTCCAAAATACTTATATGCAGTGGTATTTTTCCGGCGCGTTGGGCATTTTGCTGGGGATTTATTGCTTTACCCTGCCCCACTGCCCTACCTGTGAAACGAAAGCCAAATCCCTGTCCGAAGCGTTGGGGCTTAAAGCGTTTACGCTGTTTAAAGAAAAGAAAATGGCGATTTTCTTTATTTTCTCTATGCTGTTGGGAATGTCTTTGCAGATTACCAACGCTTATGCGAACCCCTTTATCAACGGCTTCAACTCGCTGGACGGTTTCGCCGGTTCCTGGGGAGCCAATAACGCCAATGCGCTGATTTCGCTTTCCCAAATGTCTGAAACGCTTTGTATTTTGCTCATTCCGTTCTTCTTAAAACGCTTTGGTATTAAGAAAGTGATGCTGATCAGTATGTTTGCCTGGGTGCTCCGCTTCGGTTTTTTTGGCATTGGGAACCCGTCCACCGCGTCGGGCATTGTGCTGTTGGTGCTTTCTATGATTGTGTATGGCGTGGCGTTTGATTTCTTCAATGTGTCCGGTTCGCTGTATGTAGATAAAGAAACCGACCCGGAAATCCGCTCCAGCGCGCAGGGCGTATTTATGCTGATGACCAACGGTTTCGGCGCGATGATTGGTACCCTGGGCGCCCAGTGGGTAATTAACAAGCTGGTAAATGTCCATATCAACGCTTATACCGCCGCGCACGGCTTTTTGCCGGCGGGGGCGGTCTATCCGGCGGATGTATCCAAAGCCATTATGTCCGGCTGGAGTGAATCGTGGTTTGTGTTTGCGGGATTCTCGCTGGTGGTAGCGATTTTGTTCGCTTTCATCTTTCAGTACAAACATGTACCGGAAGCATAACCAAAGCCAAATTTGCAAAAAGGCGTTCTCCGTTGGGGGAACGCCTTTTTATTTGACAGAAATGCACCGTGCAGGGCAATAAGTTGCTGGCTAAAGACAGAAAAGGGCCGGCCCGGCCGGGGGAAATGTTTCCGAGGGAAGGCGTATGTGTGTAAAAATAGAGTTCCATTACGGGCAATAAAAAAACCGCCCCTATAAGGGGCGGTTTTTAAATGGGTGCCTGCTTATTTGGCGGCCGCTTTATTGGCGGCTTTGGCCAAGCGGGATTTCTTGCGGGCGGCCGTTTTCCAGTGCATAACGCTCTTTTTGGCGGCCTTGTCAATGCAAGATTCAGCTTTTTTCAAGTCTTCTTTAAGCGTAGCGGCTTTCGTTTTAATGGAGGCGGCTACGGCTTTGGTGGCCAAGCGGACTTTTTTCGTGAGACCTTTGTTAGCGGAGGTTCTCTTTTCGGCTTGGCGCTGCGCTTTGATGGCGCTCGTGTGTCTACCAGTTTTTAATTTTGCCATTTACTAATTCCTCTATAGAAAAATCGGTTATTTATATTTTATCCTTTTATTGGGGCCGGGTCAACTTCTTTTTTAACAATTCGGCGCACCCGTGCGGGAAATGTTAGAATAAAAGAATGGATCCCCGAATTAATATTTTACCAAATAAACCCGGTGTTTACATTATGCGTTCCCGCGAGGGCGTTATTTTGTATGTGGGAAAAGCGAAAAACCTGTCCGACCGGGTGAAACAGTATTTTCAGGAATCCAACCTCTATTCCCGCGGCTGGAAACTGCCCAGCTTGCTGCCGTTGATTGCCAAAATTGATTATGTTACCACCGCCAGCGAACGCGACGCTCTGGTGTTGGAGGAAAAACTAATCAAGCAGTATCAGCCGTTTTTTAATTCCTTGGGCAAGGACGGCAAAAGTTATCCATACCTCAAATTAACCATGGGGGAGGACTACCCCCGCCTGCAGCTGACGCGCCGCGTCGTACGCGGGAAAGACTTATATTTCGGGCCGTATCCCAAATCCTCCATGGTCAAAAGCTTGATGCGTTTCTTATGGAAAAGCAAATATGCGCCACTTCGGCCGTGCAAGTGGAATTTTTCGCGCGACAAGGCCTTGGACGCGCGAAAAATTAATACCTGTATTTACTACCACACCGGGCAGTGCCCGGCGCCTTGTGCCGGTAAAATTTCTTACGAAAACTACCGCCAAATTGCCCAACGAATGGCTGATTTTTTAGACGGCAACTTTGGCAATATCACGGAAAATATCTCCTTGCTGATGCACCGACATTCGGAAAAAATGGAATACGAGCAAGCTGCGGTGTATCGTAATTTTTTGCAGGCACTTTCGCATATGCGGGAACGGGTAATTGTGGGCCGTTTTAAAGACGACCAAATCACAACCGCTATGGAAAATACCGATAAATTAAAACGCTTGGCGCAAGTGATTGGTATGCACAAACTGCCGGCGCATATTGAAGCGTTTGACAATTCTCATTTATTCGGGCGGGAAGCCGTGGGCTGTATGGTGTGTTACATCAACGGGGAAAAAAACCACGAACATTACCGCCGTTTTAAAATCCGCTCCAAACTGCCGGAACGGGGCGGCAGCGATTTTACGATGATGGAAGAAAGCGTATATCGCCGGCTGCGCCAGATTAAGCGCGATCCGTCCCAAACGCCGGATTTAATTTTGCTCGACGGCGGCAAAAGTCAAATTTCCGCCGCGATGAACGCGTTTGACCGGGCCGGACTCTATATTCCGTTTATTTCGCTGGCGGAAACCCACGAAGGCATTTATCTGCCCGGCGCCGCGGAAAGCATCAAGCTGCCCATGGGCGACCCGGCGCTTAATTTGCTGATGGAAATCCGCGATGAAGTGCACCGCTTTGCCATTACTTACCACCGCAAGCTGCGAAACAAGGCCGAACTGGAAGGGCATCAAAACCAGGAAGGACTGATTGACGGGAAAGATCCCGCCGGACGGGATTTATAATCGGGCGGTACGGTTTTGAGCGGGCCGTTTGGCGCACCCGGGCCTGCCTGTTTTTAACTGGGATAATCGCCACACTTACAAAAAACCGCCTTAGGGTTCCAAGGCGGTTTTTTGACTAAAGGGCCGATTATTTAAAACTGGCCGTTCCCAATTTTTGCTGGAGATAGGTCTTTAAGCCCGAGGGGTCGCTCGTATGCGACAGGGCTTCCTGGTAGCTGATTTTCTTTTGGATATACAAATCGCCCAGGGCCTGGTTCATCGTAATCATACCCATACCCACGCTGGTTTGCATGGTGGAAATGATTTGTTCGGCTTTTCCGTCGCGGATTAAACTGCGTACGGCCGAGTTGGCCAACAGCACTTCGCACGCCATGGCGCGCCCGCCGGTTAGGGTGGGAATGAGCTGTTGGGATAAAATGGCTTCCAGCACGAAGGAAAGCTGCGTGCGAATCTGCGGCTGTTGGTTGGCCGGGAACACATCAATAATACGGTTGATGGACTGTACGGCATCGTTGGTGTGCAGGGTGGCAAAAACCAAGTGGCCCGTTTCGGCCAGCGTTAAGCAGGCCTCCATGGTTTCCCGGTCGCGCAATTCGCCGACCAGAATAATGTCCGGGTCCTGGCGCAGGAAGTGTTTTAAGGCCGCCGCAAACGAATGGGTGTCCGCCCCTACTTCGCGCTGGTTGACGATGCTGCGTTTATGCGGGTGGACGAATTCAATCGGGTCTTCTACCGTCATAATGTGGTTGCTTTCGTTCATATTGAGGTAGTTGATCATACTGGCCAGAGAGGTGGATTTACCGGACCCCGTACAACCGGTTACCAGAACAAGCCCTTTATTGAGCTTCATAATGTTATACACCACCGGCGGCAGATTGAGTTCTTCAAACGATTTAAAATCATTCGGAATGGAACGCAGCGCGGCGGCCACACACCCTTTTTGTTTGTAAATGTTTACGCGCAGACGGCCGAGAGATTTAATACCAAACGAAAAATCCAGTTCCAAATTTTCTTCAAATTGCTGGCGTTGTTCGTCCGTCATAATGGAATAAATGAGCGTTTGCGCGCTTTCTTTGGTAAGCGGTTCAAATTGCGTGGCGTATAAACGGCCTTGGATACGCAGTACCGGCGGCACGCCGACCGTCAAGTGAATATCGGAGGCATTTTTGGCTTTCATCAGTTTGAATAAATCGTCCATCAATATCATAAGCAACCCTCTTTGTTATTGAATTTTACCAACTAAGTCCAGCGTGATATTATTCAGCGCACCGGTCAGTTTTCCTGTTTCGGTGTCTGCCTGAAAAATATACACGATAGGTTCCATACGCGTCTTTGTTAGTCTGTATTTTACAATATATGTGCTTTTATGCAAAGGTTCTGCGGACCAGCCGTCGGTATAACCCTGCGCTTTTTGGGGCTGGTAAAGCCGTTCCAAATAATCTTTGACCGTACCGCGGTTATTGGGCAGAAGATAGTTTTGCACGATTTCAAGGGCTTTTTCTTCCAACGGCGGCTGTATGGGCGGCGGCGGAACAGGAATATCTGGCAGCAATTCTTCCGGCTCGTATTCTTCCGCCGGCGGTGCAGCCGGAACGGCTTCTTGCACGGCAACAGAATTAGCGGCTGTAGCTTCGGCTTCGGCAGCATTGGGCTGCTGGTATTGCCGTTGCGGGGCTAATATCGTTTGGTTGATATAGACGACCGCCCCCACCGCCAGCAACGCTACCGCTACAGAAAGCGCCGCCATCGCTTTTTTATGCGATTGTTCCCGTTCTATTCGTTCACTGCGGGTTTGGTTTAAAAATTCTTTTATCTCCGGTGTTTGTTTGAGCCGCGGCCGAAATTGGCTGATTTGCGGTTCTACCGGTACATTTTTAATCGGCTCTTGAATTTCGGGGGCTGGTTCCACGGCTAATTTCCCTTCCAGAATATGCTGGACGGTATTTTCAGCCGTTTCGTTTTTCGGTGCTGCCGGTACCAATTCTTCGGGCTGCAACTTTTGCTCCGGTGCAGGAGTTGGCGCGGCAGCAAGAGAGGGAGGATTATTTCCCGGCTGGTCTTGTACCGGTTCTTCGGCACTAGGAACCGCCGCTTGGACCTCATTTATTGGCTGGTCTTGTGCGGGGCTTGTTTCGGCGGAAACGGCCGAAGTGGCCGGCGGTACTTGAGGAACAGGTTCTTCCTTTCCGGCGGTTATGGGGGCCGGATCCGATTCGGCGGCCGGCGGCTGAGATTCAAAAGAAGAGGGCTGATCGGGCAACGGCGGCAGTTCCGTTTCCGGCTGGCCTAAAACCGGAAGCTGAACAGTGGACGGGGCAGCCGCCTCTTCATCTTCTTTTTGGGGGAGCGAATGTTGCGGGTTACTTTGCGCCGGGAGCGGGGGCTTTCCGTGAATGGTCAGCACCATTTCTTCTTCCCCGGGTTGCGAAATTTTTACTGATTGAGGGGCGAGCTCTTCTTTCGGCGTTGTTGTAGCTGTTTCCGTTTGGGCGGATTTGGCGGGTTGCATCGGAACCGAAGGGGCGGCGGCTTTCTCAGGGGCTGATTCCTGCTGAGCTGATTTTTCTGCCGGCTTTGTGTTCGGTTCGTCTGCAGTTGCCTGCTGTTCCCAATCTTCTTCAGCGGCGGCGTCCGAGGTAAATTCGTCAAAAGGGTCGTTTTCTAAGGGCTGAAATTCTTTATCTGGCGGCGGCGTGGTTTTACTGAATTGTTTTTGCAACGCGCGGGCCAAATTCATATCCGAATTTTCATTGGGATCGGGTATGCCTAAAATATCTCCCAAGTCCTCGCCTTTGATGTTGTTAAAATAGTCTTCTATTGGTCCGGGTTTAGCGGGTTTTTTAGGGAGTTCCAGCGACGGCGTTTCCGAGGGGCTCTCACTCAAATCTCCCAGTGGGGAACGCGCTTTGAGCAAAGTGTCCATTTCTTCGTCAAAGGAACCGGGGGCAAGATCGGCCGCGGGCGGAGGAATGGACGGAAGTTCGGACGAATTGAAATGAAATTCTTCAAAGGTGCCGGCCATTTTCCAGCTGTCTTGATCCTCGCTGTAATTCTCCGGACAGACCAAACTGGTGGCGGCAAAACCCGGCCGGGCCAAAAGCTCTTTCGGCTCAAACGGCCCGACCACATCATTCCCGTCAAAAAACCAGTATTTCATGGTCCCCCCTTGCCCGCGGGCAATGTATTATTTGCAGTACTTTAGGGCATTTTTCAGCCGCGCGATTACGGTATCCTTCCCCATATATTCCAACATTTTAAACAAGGTCGGCCCATGGGTGCGGCCCGAAACGGCTACGCGCACAGGGTGGAAAATTTGACCCGCTTTCATGGCATTTTCTTTCGCATAAGCGCGGGCGGCCGCTTCCAGATTGGCTTCGGTAAATTCCGCCAGGTTGCCGTACACTTGTGCCATGCCTTCCAATACTTGTTTGGCCTCGGGTTTGGAAAAAACTTTCTCCAGCGCTTCCTGCTCAAACACCGGTTCTTCAAAGAAGAAGCGAATCAAATCCGGGATTTCGGTTAACAGTTTGTATTTTTCCTGCTCCAGGCCGATGATTCCTTCCAGGCGGGCGCGGTCCACACCGGCGATGTTAATACCGGCTTTTTCAATAAACGGAAGCGCCAAATCCGTCAAACGGCTAAGCGGCGTAGCGCGGATATACTCCCCGTTCATCCAGTTTAGTTTTTCAGGGTCCATTACGGCCGGGCTGGGCTGGCAGCCGGAGATGTCAAATTTTTCTTCCAGTTCGCCGGGGGCGAATAGTTGCTGGGAATCGGGCGTAGCCCAACCCAAAAGCGCCAGATAGTTTTTCAGCGCTTCGGGCAGATAGCCCATATTGCGAAATTCCACGACATTGGTGGCGCCGTGGCGTTTGGAGAGTTTTTTGCCGTCCGGTCCGTGAATCATAGATAAGTGGGCAAATACCGGTTCTTTCCAACCCAGCGCGCGGTAGATTTGAATTTGGGCCGGCGTGTTGGAGATATGGTCGTCCCCGCGGATTACATGCGTCATACGCATCAGATGGTCGTCCACCACGACGGCGAAGTTGTAGGTGGGGTAACCGCTGGTTTTCTGAATGACCAGGTCATACAAATCTTTGCTGGCAAATTTTACATGACCGCGGATCATATCGTCCCATTCCACATCGCCTTCCTGCGGCATGCGGAAGCGAATGACATATTTGCGCCCCTGGGCTTCCAGTTCTTTTTGCTGGGCTTCGGTTAAATGGCTGCATTTGCCGCTGTATTTAGGCGGCCGGTGCTCGGCCAGGCATTTCTGGCGGTTTTCTTCTAGTTCTTCTTCCGTGCAGTAGCATTTGTATGCTTTGCCTTCAGCCAGCAGTTGGTCAATGTATTTTTTATAAATGCCTTGGTCGGCGCGGATTGCCTGGTAGTAAGGAGCGTCGGGCCCTTTGTTAGTGCCGTCTGGCATGGGGCCTTCGTCCCAGGTTAAATTCATCCACTGCATTCCTTCAAAAATGGCATCGGTGGATGCTTGGGTGGATCGTTCCTCGTCGGTATCTTCAATGCGGAGTAAAAAAGTGCCTTTATTTTTTTTAGCGAAAAGGTAGTTGAAAAGCGCCGTGCGAACCCCTCCGATGTGCAGAAATCCAGTTGGAGAGGGGGCAAATCTAACTCTTACGGTCATACAATGTCAAGTCCTCTGTTTATATAGTGTACGAATATAAATATATTATACTTATTATGGTAAATTTTTTAAAATATAAAAGTGAGGTTTTATAACTTTTAGGAGTTTTGCGTGAGTATGTTTTTTATAGTGGCTTCGGTAGTGTTGTGTCTGATGCAGGTAACGGTGGGCGCCTGGCTTTATTTTGCGTTCCCAAAAATCGGATGGAAAATCCCGGCTTTAGTGCTTCCGGTTGTGATGACATTCCTTTTTCGTTTTTTGATGGAATACACCCGTTCTCATTGGGGAACCTGGGAAAGTTGGGGTTATTATTTTGCTTATACCTGGGCGGGACTGGCCTTTTTGGCGTTTTGTATTTGTGCGGTATGCGCGGTGGTGCAGTGGATTTTATTCTTTTTTCAGATCAATGCCCGTTGTTGGCTGGGGCCGATCAGCGTGGGGCTGATGCTGCTGGCGGCGGTGCTTTCCATTTACGGGGGAATTTCGCTGCCGCGGGTAAAGCATATCGCGGTTACGGTACCGGGGGCGCCTGCTATGAAGTTGGCGCTGCTGTCGGACACGCACTTGGGAATCGGTGTGTCTTTAAGCCGGTTTGATAAAGCATTAAAACGGTTGGAAGCCGAACAGCCCGATGCTCTTTTCGTGCTGGGGGATATTTTTGAGTATGGCCCCAACCGTTCGGCTTATGCCCGCCGGCTGGCGCAGGTAAAAACGCCGCTCGGTTCTTACGGCGTATTTGGAAATCACGAGTATTATGTCGGATACGAAAATTCCAAACAATTCTTTAAAGAGGCCGGTGTTACTTTGTTGGAAAATCAAGTCGTACCGTTGGCCAATGGGGTGCAGGTGGCGGGCGTAAAAGATGTGCGCACGGCAAGGGTAACCGCCGAAGCCGTTCGGCAGTTGCTTCAAAAAGCCGCGCCCGGGCAACCGCTTATTTATTTAAGCCATACGCCGCTTTATGCCGAAGAAGCCGCCGAGAGCGGAGCCGACCTAATGTTCAGCGGTCATACCCACAACGGTCAGATTTTCCCGTTCAATTATTTAGTGCGTTTGCAGTTTCCGCGGGTTTATGGGCTTTTTGAAGTAGCCGATATGAAGTTTTACATTACTTCCGGCGTATTTTATTGGGGAATCCCGCTGCGGTTTTTGGCGCCGGCGGAGATTGCCGTTGTTGAGGTAAATCCATGAAGCGCTGGCTGACTGCGGTATTATTGGTATTGGCGTTGCCGCTGGCGGCCGCTACCCGGTTTGAGGACCTTTCTTACGAAGAAAAACTCGGGCAAACGCTGGTGGTTTTTGTAGATATAGACAGCGCTTCCCTCGTTCGGCCCGCCATAGAACAGGGCAAAGTGGGCGGGGTGCTTATCCAGTGGGGAAATTACTCCCTGAAACAAACCCAGGAACTGATAGAAAAATTACAAAAATGGGCCGCCAAAAGTCCCCATCAGATTCCGCTTTTAATTGCCATTGACTACGAGGGAGGAACCGTCTATACGCCCATTACGCTGGGGTTTGACTACCTGCCTACCAATATGATGCTTTCCGCCGCGCAGGACGAAGAATCCGCCGCTACCATTGCCTATCTGGCCGGCTTGGAACTGCGCCGCGCCGGGATTCACATCAATTTTTCGCCGGTATTAGATGTAAACAGCAATCCCAATAATCCCATTATCGGCGTTCGTTCGTTTGGGTCGGACCCGCAGAATGTAACTAAAATGGGGCTGGCGCTGATGAACGGGTTTAAAGCCGCGGGAGTCATCAGCGTAGTGAAGCATTTCCCGGGGCATGGAGATACTTCGGCCGATTCGCATTATAAAGTGCCGGTTGTAAAAGCCAGTGCCGATGAACTGCAAAAAATCCATTTGGTTCCGTTTGCCGAGGCCGTACGCCAAGGTGTGCCCGGCGTAATGACCGGGCATGTAATGTATCCGGCGTTAGACAGTAAAAATATCGCCACTTTCTCCCGGCCTATTTTGCACGACTTGCTGCGCGAAAAAATGGGATTTAAAGGGTTTGTGGTTACCGACAGTTTGGACATGAAAAGCGCGACTTCTTTTTGCACTATTTCCGGCTGTGCGGTGCATTCGCTGGCCAGCGGGGCGGATATGATTTTGCTGGGGCGGTATATTAAACCGTTGTCGGTTTTTCAGGAAATTGCCCAAGAAACCCGGCAGAAAGAACTGCAGCCGCGCGTGGAAGAAGCCGCCCGGCGGATTTTTTCGTTAAAAGAGGAGCTGGGGTTGTTGGACGGATCGGCCGAGGTGCCGGCTCCTATAGAACAGGCCTATAAAACGGAACTGGAAAAAATAAGCGATGCGTCCGTTACCTTGGTGCGAGACCGTAACGGATTATTGCCCTTCGTTGCCCAAATGGACGGCAAACAAAAGCCCACCGTCTGCGCCGTGTTTTTTGCCCCCTCGCGTTTTGCGGACCAACTAATGAGTTTTTCTAAACCGTTTTTGGAAAAAGGTTGGAAAATACGCAGTTACAACGCGGCGCTTACGCCGCGCAAAAAAGACAGCCGCCGCGCCGCCGAATGTGCCCAAGGAGCCGATTTGCTGATTGTTACCAGTTTGCAGTGGGCCGATAAAACCAATATCAATCAAAAAAATGCCATTCACGGCCTCATTCAAGAGAATAAAAACACTGTTTTTATTTCTACAATGAGTCCCTACGATATCAAAAATTATCCCGAGGCCGATGTGGTGTTGGCTACCTACGGGTTAAATAAATACGCGCTTCAAACGGCCGCCAACATTATTTTAGGGAATTTAAAACCGCACGGGGTGCTGCCGGTTAATTTACAGCTTCCGTCTGAGATCACTTTTTTTGGCGGTGCGCATTCCAAAACTCATACACCGCAGGCAGTACGGAAATCACAATAATAGCCACCACTACATAATGAAAGTGGTTTTGCACCACCGGCAAATCCGCAAAGAAATAGCCGCCTAATGTAAAAGCCAGCACCCAGACAGCAGCCCCTATTAGGTTATAAGAAGCAAAATGGAAATAAGTCATTTTGCCAATGCCCGCTACAAACGGGGCAAAGGTACGGATAATGGGAATAAAACGCGCCAGGATAATGGTTTTCCCACCGTATTTTTCATAGAAAGCATGTGCTTTGTTTAAGTGGTCTTTATTTAAGAAGATGCTGTCCTCTTTCGTAAATACTTTGGGGCCCAGCCATTTGCCTATTTCATAATTGCAAAAATCCCCCAACACAGCCGCCGCAAAAATAACGGGAATCAGCCAATATAGGTTGATACTGCTCCCTTCAGCCGCCGCCAGTGCCCCACAGGCAAACAGCAGGGAATCCCCCGGCAGAAACGGCGTAACCACCAGCCCCGTTTCGCAAAAAACGACGATAAAAATTACTACATACAACCAGACGCCCATCCAGGCCGCCCAGGCGTTTAAATGCATATCCAGGTGCAAAAAAATGTCTAATATTTGAGATAAAAATTCCATATATTTATTGTACAAAATCGCAAAGAATTCCTGTTGGTAAAAAGATTATTAAATTCAGATGGTTTTTATCAATGACTGGCCCTTACTCAGTGCGGCAAGTTGTATTGAGAAAATTTATTATTTGCTTCTTTTCAAACCCGTACCCTTTTCTCGCGAAAACAAGGTGGTTAGTCGGAATTCTCGGCGAAAGGTGGTTGGAAAGGGGTTGACTCGTTTTTTTTTTTTGATAAATTTTGCGTATGAACAAAAATTATCAAAAAACATTCCCCGGCGGGAAAAACGCCGGATTTACGCTAATAGAGTTATTAGTGGTCGTTTTAATTATTGGTATTTTGGCGGCGGTGGCTTTGCCGCAGTATCAGTTGGCGGTAGATAAAGCCCGCTGGAGTAATTTGGTTTCAATAACAGAATCTGTTCGCAGAGCGGTGGAATTAGCTTATTTGGCAAATGGACAAGCTCCTGGATGGGACAGTTTAGATATAGATATGCCGGCTAATTGCCAATTAATTGCGGGTTCTACAGGACATTACCGATGTGATAATTTTATGATTGACTTATATACGGGGCCCCAATACAATGTGCACGCTAGTAGCAGTTTATTGGATTCCACGACCTCATATACTGCTTGGTTATCTTTTTCTGAAACGCCCAATCGGCGTCAGTGTTTTGGTACTACTGATAGAGCCATTCGGCTTTGTCGCTCGTTGGGCGGTGTAAAACAGTCTTCTGGTGGTTTTCTCTTGCCATAAAAGAAATATCTAGATAATGGCGGGAAATTGCGGTAGCTTATTTATTAAACAGCGTGAGCAGAATGCCCTTTAGCAGAATTTTCGGGTCGGACGCTGTAGAAGATTTAAAAGCCGCATCGGCTTCAATCAGCCGGTTCAATGCCAATAAAAAGTGCTTTTGGGACGGAAAAGACCGCTGCTGGTTAATCAACCGGTTTTCCCAGGGCATCAACCCCGCCGCCCGCAGTATTTCCGCCGGAGCCAACCCTGCCTCGCTTAGCCGTTTAATGCGTGCCATTTTTAAAATAGGATAGGTCATCTTGCTTAAAATGGCTATAGGTTCTTCGCCGTCGTCTAACAGTTTATCCACCAATTGGATTGCTTTATTTTTCTGGCAGCTGGTAATGGCGTTGGAAAGTTCAAAGGGGTTTTCTTCTTTGCTAAATCCAATGCAGGCCAGTACTTCCTCTTTGGCAATTGCTTTATTTTCCCGGTCTGCCGTATAGAGCGACAGTTTTTCAATTTCGTTTTCCAGCGCGTTTAATTCCCCGCCGATGCTTTCGCATAACAGATCTACGGCGTCAAAATTGGGGTTGAGCCCTTTTTCCTGCATTTTTTGGCGCACCCAGGCGTTTAATTCGTCCTTTTTCAGTTCGTCAAAATTGGCCACGCGCCCCGCGTCCGAACAAACTTCCGCCAGTACTTTTTCCGTTTTCATCTTTTTGGAATCGTTATGGGTCAGTATTAGCGTGGTGGTGGGGAGCGGATTATCCAAATAGCGGATTAATGCTTCTTTGGGTTCTTTGCGCAGTTTTTCTATGCCGGTCAGCACGATTAAGCGGTTTTCCGAAAATACCGGCGCCGTATTGGCCAGGGCTAACACCTCGCCCAAGTCGGCTTTGTCGGCTTCGTTTTGGTAGGAATTAAAATCGTCCGGACGGAGCACTTCGCGGATTTTTTGAATGATTAAATTTTTACGATAGACATCTTCCCCCGTCAGCAAATAGACGGGGGAAATAATATTTTTAGCCAGTTCGGCGTTTAATTTATCCGCGGTGATTTTAGCCATTTTATTGCGTAATCGTGGTATATTCGGGGTTGTTCATCACTTTCTTTTTGTTTTCGCTCATAACCGAGCCAAACCCGTCCACCGTGCGTTTTACAATGTCTTTGGAAAGTTTTTCAAACACTACTTCCCGCGCCTGTACTTCGGTCATACCGCCGGGCAGCGTGGAAGCCGCATAAATTTGCGTGCCCAAAAAAGCCGGTTCGCGCCAGACGGGGGCGTTGGTGGTTTTGTCCATCAATACCACATCCAGCCAAATGTCCATACGATATACGGTGGGAATAAGCTGGCTGTCGTATTGAATCGGTACATTGAGGTAGCGGGAAATAGTAGTAACCACTACGCCTTCGGCGCCGTTGTTTTCCGAAACGATTTGGTAAGTGCCGTCGCGCAGGAATTCGTCGTAGAGTTGGTTGTAAAATTTATCCTCCAGGGCGAACACTTCGGTTTTGTTGAGGATTTGCCGCACCGCTATTTTTTTGATATGCTGCGGCATAATCTGGGCTTGGGGTTTATAAACAGCCCCTTCGCTGGCAC
Source organism: uncultured Elusimicrobiales bacterium (assembly GCA_944325225.1). Taxonomy (GTDB): domain Bacteria; phylum Elusimicrobiota; class Elusimicrobia; order Elusimicrobiales; family Elusimicrobiaceae; genus Avelusimicrobium. The sequence continues at coordinate 6,294 of CALUZQ010000012.1, read as the reverse complement.
ACGCGGCCAGCGCGGCTGCGGCACCGATAACAAACAATAGTTTTTTCATACTCACTCCGTTGCTGCCAAGCCGCCTTACGGCCGGCGGTTATTTTTGGGGTGCGGCCACAATGCTGACCATGCGGCCGGGTACGACGATAATCTTTTTAATTTCCAGCCCTTCCAAGCTGCGCTGTACTTTGGCGCTGGCCAGAGCGGCTTTTTCAATTTCTTCCCGCGCGGCATTAACCGGCACGGCTACCCGGTCGCGCACTTTGCCGTTTACCTGTACGCCAATTTCTACCGAATCGTCCTGCATCAGCGCCGGGTTGGCTTGCGGCCAGGAGGATTTTACCACAAATCCTTCATACCCTTTTTGCTGCCAGATTTCTTCGGTCAAATGCGGGGCGAACGGGTGCAGCAGCTTTAAGAAAGTTTGGAAGGTATCCTGGCTGACTTGCGGCAATTTGCTTAAATCGTTGAACAGCACCATTAAGGCGGAAATGGCCGTATTGAAGCGGAAATTTTCAATATCGTCGCTTACTTTGGCGATGGTTTTGTTTTTTAAAATTTCGCTTTTTTTCGGGTCGGCTTCGGGGGTAAGTTTCACGCTTTCGCTCCACGCGGCCACGCGTTTTAAAAAGCGGGAAATGCCTTCAATGCCTTTCATATCCCAGGGTTTGCTGGCTTCAAACGGGCCCATGAACATTTCGTACATGCGGAACGCATCGGCACCGTATTGGGAGAGGATATCGTCCGGATTAATGACATTCTTTTTGGATTTAGACATCTTTTCCACCATGGGGGAGAGTTCTTCGCCCGTGGCTTTTAAGAAGGCCTTTCCGTCTTTGAAATCAATATCTTCGTAACCGTGGTAAGCGCCCATTTTATCGCGGTAGGAGAAAGCCAAAATCATACCTTGGTGGCGCAGTTTTTGGAACGGTTCCGGGTGGCTGACTACGCCCAAATCAAACAGCACATGGTGCCAGAAGCGTGCATACAGCAAGTGCAATACAGCGTGTTCCGCACCGCCGATATAGCAGTCCACCGGGCCGTAGGCCTTTTCAATGGCTGGGTCCACCAGGGCTTTATCGTTGTGCGGGTCCATATACCGCAGGTAATACCAGCACGAACCCGCCCATTGGGGCATGGTGTTCGTTTCGCGTTTAGCCGGGCCGCCGCAGTGCGGGCAGGTGGTATTGACCCAGCTTTCTACGGTGGACAGCGGCGATTCGCCGGTGCCGGACGGTTCAAATTTTTCTACTTCGGGTAATGTCAGCGGCAGCTGCTCTTCCGGCAGCGGTACCACACCGCATTTGGGGCAGTGCACAATGGGAATCGGCTCGCCCCAATAGCGTTGGCGGGCGAACACCCAGTCGCGCAGTTTATAAGTGGTTTTGGCGTTGCCCAGCCCGCGTTCTTCCAGCCATTTAATCATAGCGGCTTTGGATTCTTTGACGCGAAGCCCGTTTAAAAAGCCGGAATTGACCAGTTCCCCGTCGCCGGTAAAAGCTTCTTTTTCCACGCCTTGTTCGCTTTTAATAACTTCAATAATATTCAGCCCGAATTTTTTGGCGAAGGCATAGTCGCGTTCGTCGTGTGCAGGCACGGCCATAATCGCCCCCGTACCATAACCCATCAGTACATAGTCGGATGTCCAGACCGGTATTTTTTTACCGTTGACCGGATTTATCGCATAAGCGCCGGTAAATACGCCGGTTTTATCTTTATTTAAGTCGCCGCGTTCCAAATCGCTCTTTTTAGCGGCCTGGGCTTGATAGGCGGCTACGGCTTGTTGTTGTGCGGGGGTTACGATTTTCTTTAAAATCGGGTGTTCCGGGGAAACGACCATATAAGTCGCGCCGAAAAGGGTGTCCGGGCGGGTGGTAAAAACGGTCAAAATATCGTCGTGTCCGTCCAGCTTAAATTTAACTTCCGCCCCGTTGGATTTGCCAATCCAGTTGCGCTGCATGGCCAGGGTGCTTTCCGGCCAGTCCAGCTTTTCCAGCCCTTTAAGCAGTTCTTCGGCATAATCGGTAATGCGTAAAATCCATTGGCGAAGCGCCTTGCGTTCAATTTCGTGGCCGCAGCGTTCGCACTTGCCGTTGAAAACTTCTTCGTTGGCCAGCCCCGTTTTGCAGGAGGGACACCAGTTAATCGGTACGGTGGATTCGTAGGCCAATCCTTTTTTAAAGAGCTGCAGAAAAATCCATTGGGTCCATTTGTAATAATTGGGATCGGTGGTATCAATTTCCCGGTTCCAGTCGTAAGCGAGCCCGATGGATTTGATTTGGCGTTTGAAATTGGCGATATTTTTATGAGTAGTAATCCGCGGGTGAACCCCCGTGGCGATGGCATAATTTTCCGCAGGTAGGCCGAACGCGTCCCACCCCATGGGGTGAAGCACATCGTAGCCGTTCATGAGTTTATAGCGAACCAAAATGTCCGAAGCGGTGTATCCTTCCGGGTGGCCTACATGCAACCCCGCCCCCGACGGATACGGGAACATATCCAGGCAGTAAAACTTTTTGTTGTTAGGCATTTTGGGGCTGGCGAAAAGGTTGGCTTTTTCCCAGCGTTCTTGTTGTTTCTTGTCTATTTGCGGAAAATTATCAATACTCATAATACCTCTATTTTAACAATTTTTAGCTGGAAAATCAGCCCCGGTGTATTGAGGAAACGGCCTGCGGAAATAGCCGTTATGATCCGCGCGGGTGGAATTTTTTGTGTTTGTTTTTTAAATCGCTTACATCTAAATGCGTATAGATTTGGGTAGTTGTTAAATTGGCGTGGCCGAGCATTTCCTGCAAACTTCTTAGGTCCGCGCCGCCCTGCAAGAGATGGCTGGCAAAAGTGTGGCGGAACAAGTGCGGATGAAGCGGCTGAGAGATATTGGCTTTTCGTCCCAAATCCGCCAGGTCTTTCCAGACGCTCACACGGCTGATTTTTTTGCCGTTTTTATTTAAAAATACTTCCGAACCCACATTTTTAGCGGCAAAGTGCGCTTCTCGCACGGACAGGTATTGCTTTAAGCGTTCGCAGGCCTGGGGGTGTATGGGTACAAAGCGCTGTTTGCCCCCTTTGCCGAAAGCCAATACCCAACCTTCCTGCGTGTTGACATTCTCCAAGCGCAAATTAATCAGTTCGCTCACGCGCAGTCCGGTGGCGTAGAGCAGTTCAATAATCGTTACCGTGCGGATTTCCGCCAGTGTTTCGGCCGGGTAGGAAAGGAGCCGTTCCATTTCTTCGCGGGAAAGCTGGGTAGGCACTTTTTGCGCCAGTTTGGGTGATTTTAAAAAACGGGTGGGATCTTCGGTAATTTTTTCTTCAATCAGCAAAAATTTATAAAAGCATTTGATGGCTTCCGTTTTACGGAAAACGCTGGTCGGTGCCAATTTTTCCACTTCCCGCAGCTGGTAGTTGTATTGGTCCAAAAAGTCGGGCTCTATATAAAGGGGATCTTTTTCGTTAGCGGCACAATACTCCAGAAAGCTTTCCAGGTCGGATCCATAGGACGCCACGGTGTTGGGAGAGAGTTGGCGCTCAAAGGTTAAGTGGTTTTTAAAATCTTCCAGTAAAAAGTTTTCCATACCTTATTATAAGTTTTTCGTAAAAACAGGAAAAGTGTACAACCCCTAAAAGCATGCCTCGCGGGCTGGAAGGTCTTGAACATCCCTTTTTCTGACGCCAGAACAAGGGCGAAAAAGAGCGCCGCTTGCCTCTGGCAGGAATATCCTTAACAAGTCGTTTCCCTTAATGCGTAAGCACCGTAATTTGCAAAACCCTGTTTGAGGCAGAGCTCCCCGGCCTGGAAGGCCCCTGGCTAGGGGTGTACTTTTTCCGACGGGAAAAGTACCAAAAAGCGTCCGCCCTCAGCGTCCTATAAAAAGCAGGTTGTGGCGGGAAATTTTATAACTCGCGCGGTTCCCGCGCTCAAACAATAAAATTTCTGTTCCGCCAAAACCGCTTTTTATAAGCAGGACCAAAGGGGCGGTTTCAACAGCTACGGCCACGGCCACAGCCACAGCAAAATGGAAACGACCCCCCTGGTTTCATCACTGCTTACAGCTACAACAACAGACAAATCAAACACAACCAAGTGGACCCGGCTATCCTATGGTTTACCGCTTTACAGCCACGGCTACAACAACAGCCAAGCGGAAACAACTTTCCTATGTATCCTGGCTTTACAACTACAACAACAAAGCGGAAAACGGCTTTTCCTTTTATGGTTGTTCATGGGCCCTTCGTCTATAAAATACGCTTTCGGACGAACAGGTATTTTATGGTTTGAGCGCCTGGGGCGCGAGTTATAAAATACCCGTCCGAAAGGTGTATTTTATGGGTTGCTGGGCCCCCATTTTTTGGTACTTTTTTGTGGCCAAAAAAGTACATAACCGGGTAAGCGCGGTTGTGTGGCAACTGTGTGGCTTAAAGAAATCGTATTAACGGGCAACGGATATCCGCCCCCTGGAAGGGGTTTTGTGGCCAAAAAAGGACATAAACAAAGTGTTTTTATAAAGAAGTTTTGATAGAGCGCGCCAGTATGAAAACAGTGTGGCCTAAACGAGTCGTATTAACGGGCCTAGCGTGGGCAGGTGCGGCTCGTTGGTTGTTTTGCAAGAGTGCAACCTTGCACCCGCAGTGTGGCTTAACCCAGTCGTGTTAACGGGTAACAAGTTGGGAGCCCAGCCCCTGGGCTTGACTCGTTTTTTTTTTTGATACAGTGGGGATTGAGCCAGGGCTGATCCCCGTCGTGTAGCCGTTATAAAAACACTTCTAATCAGAAGTTAGCCCTATTCATTTTTGTTTTAAGGAGTGCGTCATGAAGCGACTGTTATTTTATATGTTGTTTTTCTGTTTTCCACTGGGTTTAATGGCAGAAGATTTGCAATTTGTAACTACCTTGTCTTCTCCGGTAGGAACTTTCTCCCAGTTGGAAACGGCCGACCCGGAAACAGCGGCCGTATCACCGGTCGTAAATTTTTGCAATACGCGCACGAGTACCGGGCGAATAGAATTGAGAGGGGCAAATGCTTATTTGCAGAGTTTAACTTTAAAAAACGGAACGAGTTTAGAGGGAACAGTAGGGGAGTATCGCTTGAGCAGTGCACTAAATGTGAATAATGGAGGGACCTTAAAAGCGAAACGGATTATGGCAAACACGATGAGTTTATCGGGTGCTAGCAGTATAAATAGCCAGGTAAACAGCACCTTATATGTAAGCAGTATGGGCGTAAAAGGTGCGAAGACGGGTTCGTTGACGATTCCTTCTAAGGTGCAGACGAACAACACAGGTAGCAACGATGAAATGGAATGGAGTAATGTTTATTCGCGGGATTATACTGCTGACGGGAGTGCCACGGGGAACAGCTATACTTCTTATTTATTGAAATCAGAAAAATGTTATCCACTGAGTGGAGAACTGACGAGTCAATCGTGTCCGTCTGGCTATACAGGCACGCAGACGCGTACCTGGAACTATAGTACTTGCCGCTGGAATGATTGGGAGGGGGAATGCATCTGTTATCCGCCGGCTGGGGAACCGACGACGCAGTCCTGTCCATCGGGCTACCGTGGAGAAAAAACGCGCACATGGAATTATGATACCTGCCGCTGGAATGAGTGGCAGGATACTTGTACTCCCAATTATTGCTGTCGCTATCGTTTGAGTAGTTTTACGGAGGTATCTACTGAGTATGGTCTTGAGTCCGTTTACCGTACGCATGATTCTCTTATGGAGAATGAATCCTGTTTTGATTACAATAAGACACAAGGAACAAGTTTCAACTGTAATGATAATCTGGGCAGTAACTGTTATGATGGGTATGATTATGATTGTGGATATGAAACTTCTTGTGATCATTCTCTCACTGTTTATTGGCATTACCAGTATTGTGAAGAAGAAGATCGAAGACCTTGTAATGAGGTATCTGGAAGTGAGTGGTCTCAATGCTGATTAATTTTTATTATTTAATAGAGAAATTTCCTAAAGTGTTCTGTATAAGTTGGGCTGGGCGGGCCGCGAGTGTTCTGTAAGAATACGACCCAACAGAAATTATGTAGCTTTAAGCAATCAGATGAATGGATCTAGTATTGGGCAATCAAGTTTTGGCCCTGGAAGATGTGTTTTTCCTAAGAAGAAAAGTATAAAAAGAGTACAACCTTGCGGGAATAGTGTGGCTTAACCCAGTCGCATGAACGGGTAACAAGTTGGGAGCCCAGCCCCTGGGCTTGACTTGTTTTTTTTTTTTTATAAATTTTGCGTATGAACAAAATCTATCAAAAAACATTCCCAGATCGGAAGAGCGTCGT
>CALUZQ010000011.1 GCA_944325225.1 uncultured Elusimicrobiales bacterium | reverse complement strand
TAGACCACCAAGAAGCCCAACGCCGAGCCGAAGCTGGCGGCACGGTGGTGGCCACCTATCACAATCCCAATAATGCCGAACACGGACATATCGCACTTGTGAACGCCGAAGCGGGAATGAAACGCTCCGGCAAATGGGGCGGAGAAGTTCCTTCAGTAGATGGATATAATCCAGACACTAAACAAATAACCGAGGGATGCTCTCTAAGCGAACAGTTTAGTACGCCGCGGGAACCCCATATGGATTATTATGAATACACGGGCCCTGAAAAAGAAAAGGAAAAAGAATAAATGTATAATAAAAAAATGAAACATTTATTTGCGCTATTTTTGCTTAGTGTATGCTGGTTAAGTGGGCAGGCCGATTCCCTGCCCACCAATCAGGAGGATAAACCCAAATACACAGAAGCCGTCGTTTATTCCCGCTTTCGGGGGTTTAATATGCCTAAGCCCGATGAAAACAACGCCTATGTATTAGGAGAATTTACCTATGGCAATGAATGGACGGATTACTTTATAAGAGAAAATAATTTATATTTTAATTGGTCCGGGACTCTTTATTTTCATCTTATTCCGGCAGATCCCTTTCCTATCTTGGAAAGTTTTCAATTGTGGCAAGATAATTACCAAGAATTTGAGAAACAATTTTTAGCAGAATTTGCCGTCCCGCATTTAGACGGAAAGAATTTTTCGCTTCCATGCGGAAAAAATTCCTCGGTAGAATTTATAAAACAAATCAAAAAGGGTGCCCCCGGAGAAGAAAGTGACATATTCTACAAAGTCATCTGGCATAAGGACGGGAAACAACATACGTTTACCCGCGAAGAATGCCCCGTCCCGGTGATAGATTTTCCGCCCGGCCAATTTGCTTATTGCGACGAAAATATACTCTATTACGACGGCTTTGACGATTTTCCATGGCCGGGAAGAAATAAAGCCCGGCGCGGCATTTTCTTTTGTGATTTGCAAAATCACACCCGCGGGGCTTATGCCGCCACCCCGTACGAAACAAAAGAGAAATCCGCCCTTTATCCTTACAATCCCATCGGAATACCGGGCACAAATTGGATTTTTTATTTACAGGATTCCGACGAATCTCCCCGCAAAAGCCAGCTTGTGGTGCGCCCCAAACTAACACCGGCGCAAGCGGAAAAAGCCGCCCAAGAATACCAAAAGTTTATTCAAAGTAACACTAAAAATGAATAAATTATTGTTCATTCTGCTCCTTTTTCTTTCCTGTATGTCCGCCCGTGCCAACGACACCGCCGGTTATGTGTTGCCCACGGGCGGCGTGGTGTTTCAAAAGCAAGACGGAATTAAAATGAAAACCGAGGCCCTCTATATCCGCCCCGGGCAGATAGAAGTAAATTATCTGTTTGAAAACACCACAGACAAAGACATCACCACCCAGGTTTTCTTCCCCCCTGCCGCCTATTGCGGCGGTAGCGGATTATTATGGATATACCCAGGAAGCATTACACCAGTTTCATTTTAACTTGTGGGTAAATGGAAATCCTAAAAATACCAAACCGTTTTTAACCTAAAACAAGGCGAACGCGCTGTACCTGCGGTGGCTAATTCTCTGTGGAAATATCCGGAGGAAGGGCTGAAAGAACCTTTATTTCACAAGCGCGTATCGGCCAGGAAACACTATAAATGGCGGATAGCCCAAGGTTTGGGATAGAGGTTATTGGCGCGGTCGCCCAAGTTTTTTACAAAACCAAGCGGGTGTCCGTGATAGGTTACCAACACAAAGCCGCGCGGTGTGTTATCAGGCAACCTAAGCGCTTCCCGGCGCAAATAGCGCAAGGCCTCCTTCAGGGAAAGCTCCGCCCGTGGGAAGTCCGCCTGCGGTGTGGACAGCGAAAGCGCCTGCGCCGCCGACGGGATTTGTTCCCGTCCCTTGGCTTCCGGCTGAGGAATGCCGTCGGAAAGTAAATGCAAAAACGGGTATTTTTTCAGTTGCACACGCAAAGAGGACGGCAGGGTGGAAATTGCATTTTTCCCGCCTTTTTTGCGTAGAATTGCCAGAAACAGCCCCTCACTGCGCGTCGTGCCTGGAATAAAACGATACACGGGTTGATGCCAATCCGCCAACAAACTGCCCGTAATTTGCCAATTAGGGGGAACGGGTACAGCCAACATATCCGCCCCTAGTTCCTCGGCAATCCAGCGAACATTTTCTTCGTTTTCGTATGTATTAAAGGTGCAAGTGCTGTAAATCAACAAACCGCCGTTTTTTAGGCATGGCCAAATATCGCGCAAAATCTGCCGCTGACGCTGCGCGCAGAACTGTACATTTTGCGGGCTCCACTCGTTAACGGCCGCCGGTTCCCGCCGGAAAAGCCCCTCGCCCGAACACGGCACATCCGTCAAAATAACATCAAACATTAGGTTCGTTTTGGCAAAATCTTTGGGCGCATTATGCGTAACCAATACGCCCGGGTGCCCTTGTTTTAAGATGTTTTCCAACAGGATATTTGCGCGGCGGCGGTCAATCTCGTTGGAAACAAGCACAGAACCCTCCGGCAAAGCGGCGCGCATCAGGGTAGATTTTCCCCCCGGTGCAGCACACAAATCCAATGCGCTGACCGGCGCAGTAACCACTTGCCGCAACACATAATCCAAAAATAACGAAGCGGCCTCCTGCACATAATATACCCCCGCGTGAAAGAGCGGATCCACCGTAAAGCGCTGCCGGTCTTTCAGCCAAAAGCCATGCCGGCACCACGGTACCGGATCGGAGTTTGGAAATGGATTTTCCGCAGCTTTCCACGGATTTAGCCGCACGCTTACGGGCGTTTCGTGCGAAAACGACTCCACAAAACATTTCCAACGCTCAGCGCCAAACAGGCGGGAAGTATATTCAATAAATTCTTGCGGCAAAGTCATAAGATACTTTATTGTATAATTATTTCCACCGAATTGCCGCTAAACCCTGCATATATTACAGAAAAAATCCAACAAAAACGCGGGCCGGTTCCCCAAAAAACGCCAACCAGGGAAAGCGTCCCCCAAGTAAGATTTACAAACTGAAAGGGATTCCCAACAGCCCGGCAAATAGGCAACCACCTGCTTAAGCCAGCCAAGCTGTTTTCCGCGCCTACAAAACGGGCTGATTTCCGTGCTGAGTGGTTCAGCAATGGCTTGGATAATAACACGACAGGCATTTGTCGCTTTATTCTGCTATCCTAAAATAAATACCAAACTATCAGGAGCCCTGCCTATGCAAACCATTCTTTTTGATATTGACGGTACCTTAGCCAACTTAAATGGAAGGGAAAAATTTATCCATCAGCCCCGTCCAGACTGGCAATCCTTCAACGCCCATATGGACGAAGATATCCCCAACCTGCCCCTCGCAACCCTGTATCGTGCGTTATATGAAAGCGGGAAGTTTGAAATTATTTTGGTTTCCGGCCGTCAAGAACGATACCGCAAGTTAACGGAAACCTGGCTGACTTGGCACGACCTGCCCTTTAAACGCCTTCTCATGCGAAGCGACCGGGATATGCGCCAGGACTGGCAAGTAAAACAGGATATACTCAAGCAGTTACAAGCCGAGGGAAAGGAAATTCTTTTTTCGGTAGATGATCGCCAAAGTGTGGTGGATATGTGGCGTGCCAACGGGATCACCTGCCTGCAGTGCGCCAAGGGAAATTATTAACAGAAATCAACTAAAATTTTCACCCGGTTTACAGCCGCCGGTCCACAGACTTTCGTAACCGCAGCGTCCTTTGTGCAACTGCGCTTTCAAGGAATTCCGGTAAAAACACTCGCTAAACTGCCTTTAGTAAACGCTTGAGGATAAGCGGCTGGACTTTAAAAATCCCGCCTTACGGCGCAAACCGACGGTTTTGCAGCGCCTCTGTGCGGCGTTTACAGCGATTCATTATTTTATCTTTTGGTGATATACAGCAACCTTTTCGGCAATGCAAGCCGCCAACTCCGCCGGCTGACAAACGATAATATGCGGCATCCAAGCCAATACGGTGGGGATAATTTCCTCATATTTTCCGACCAAGCACTCTACCAGCATCTCTCCGGCATCCGTTTTTCCCAATTTTTTCTGTTTAGGGAAATAGTCTTTCTTTTCAAAATAAGGGGCTGCTTGCGCGGAAATTTTTAGCTCTACGCGGATATGGCGCGTGCCTTCAAACCAAACCGACACACTTTCTTCCAGGATTTTCTCTATCTTTTCGGGCCGGCGGAAAGTCAGCCCGGTGGGGGTAAGCCGTTTGATTTTATCCAGCCGCAATTTTAAGATAAGCTCATCCTTCCCCAATGCCAGCAAATACCAAAACCCGTCAAACCAAGCAATTTTTAACGGGGAGATGTTTTTGCCTGAAAGTTTGGATTTTTCATATACAATTTCCAGTTTTTCCCGTTTTTTAATAGCCCGTTCAATCAATTTGTTTTGCTCATCGTTTAAAAAAGCTTGCCCTTTGGGGATTTTGATAAAAAAAGGATTTTCGGGCGCCATCTCCAGTACACGGTTGCGCAAGGTTACATAAGTTTCTTGAAAGCTTCCCCCCAAACTGGCCACGATATTGGACAATATCGCCAAGAGGGCCGCTTCTTTGGCGCTTAATTGCATTTTTTGCAGCGAATACCCCTCCACCAAACAGTACACTCCTTTAGACGGGTTTGCAATCGGAAAGCCGGCCTCTTCCAATACCCGGATATCGCGCTGCAGCGTGCGCACATTGACCGATAAATCTGCAGCCAAACGACTCAGCTGCACCTTTCCCCGGTCTAACGCATTTAAGATAAACATCAGCCGGCTGATTTTATTTAAGGTATCGCTCAACATAAAGGCCCCCGTTGGTAAAAGAATCACTTTCAAACATTGTACTAGAAATTTTTTTCATTTAACGCTTTTACCACGCCCAAAGGCGTCAATTTGACCAAAATCCGCACCAAATCTTTTTGGCAATCCATTACCTCGTCTATATTTTTATAGGCGCTGGGGGCTTCGTCCAACAGGGCTTGCTCATTCATACGGTGGACAATGCCTTGGCGGTTCAAAATATCCTGTTCATGCGCCAAGCTGAGTTCTTTCATCGCTTTGCTGCGCGACATACACCGCCCCGCCCCGTGCGAGCAAGACTGCATAGCGGTTTCGTTTCCCAGTCCCTGCACAATATAGGAACTGCTGCCCTGGGAACCCGGAATAATACCAACGGTATTTTGGCTGGCCAAGGTAGCGCCCTTGCGGTGCACCCAAACTTTCTTTCCAAAATGTTCCTCCAGCGCCGAATAGTTGTGGTGGATATTGATTTGCTGCACAAAGTCCACGGATTTTATTTCTTCGCGAAAGATATCTTTAATTGCTTGTGCAAGGGCTTTGCGATTTGCAAACGCAAAATCCAGGCAGAGTTTCATTTCCAAAATATAGGCGCCGGCTTCCCGGGTACCGATAGGCAGGAAGGCCAAATCCTGTTTGACCACCTCATCTTGCTTAAACAGGGAGCACAGTTTAACGGCCTTTTTGTTATAATGTTCGGCTACTTTTTTGCCCAGATTACGGCTTCCGCTGTGAATCATAAACCAGATATGCCCGTCGCTGCCGCGCTGAATTTCTATAAAATGGTTCCCGCCGCCCAGCGTGCCGATCTGGCGCCGCGCGGAAACAAGCTCCCTTCGGCAAACTTCCGTCTTTTCCCAGCGCTCCATATCCAAAAAAATTGGGTTTTCCTGCGGCTGTTCGTGATGAGCAAACCCCAGGGGAATTCGCTCGTAGATTTTATCTACCAGGCGCTTTACAGTTTCGGTATCTATCTCTTTTAAAGAAGTCTGCACCGCCAACATACCGCAGCCGATATCCACCCCCACCATATTGGGAGAAACGGCATTATCCAATGCGGCTACGCCCCCAATGGGCATACCGTAACCGCTGTGAGCGTCCGGCATGAGGCACACATTGCCAGCCAGGCACGGATGTTTGGACAGATTTTCCGCCTGCTGCCGGGCAAAGGGTTCTAAATTTTTACACCATACCAATATATTTTCTGCTAATTTTTCCATCAGTCAATTTCCTCTTGTTTTTGATGCCAATCCGAACGGGTAACATTCCCGTTACTCAATCGGTGGCCGATAAAAATTTTGTTTTCTTCCGCCTTTTTTACACAGCGGCAGCCAAAAGCCCAGTTTTCCCACTCGGAATCTATCCTTAAAAAACTCCAGAAACTGGCCCGGATCAGCAGCTGTTTTTGGAAAAAGAGCAAAAAAATTTTTTCTAACACCTCTTCCAGACAAATGGACAAGGAATAAAACAAATCTATTGGGCTCTGGGGCCAAACCTCACAACGGGCCAATAATTCATTTTTTTGTAAAAAAATGGCTTGTTCGTTGGGGGTGGGCGCATCACTCATAATGCCTTGTTCCCAGAAACATTCCAAAATAGTTTTGGGAATATCCTCGCTGGGCGACTGCACCAACGCATTGGGATTAGCCCCCTGTTGCAAGAGTTTTTCCACCTGGCTGGGGGACGAGTCCTCCAGTGCGCGCAGCAATTCTTTATCCAAACGCCCGGCCGGAACATAACCCAAATACGCCCGTACAATTTCCGAATCAACTTGCGGCTCCCCCATCCAGGGGCAGCAATCCATATTGATCTGACGATAAGAACCCTCATCGGTTTCAAATAAATCCAGCAACGCGTTATGGAAAGCATAGATAAGATATTTTTTGGAAACAATCGTATCCAATGCTACCTGCGGCTTGCCAGACGGCCAATATCTTTCTTTAAATTCCCAATACCGGCTTTTCTTGTTAAAAAATTCTTCCAGCCACGCGTCCTCCATCAGCGTCAGCCGCAGCTGTTCATTGTCCACGGTTTGTGCGGTCAACAAAGCGTTAGCTCCCTCATTTTCACAAAGCAAACTGGCTGGCATCTTTCCTTGGCATAAGTTTTCCAAAAACTTCCAGACCAAATCCATATGTCCCGGCACCGGCGCCAATACAAAGGATCCCTGCTGGGTAGGCGTACGAAGCGTAAAATTATAAAGCCCTTTTTCAAAACAGGCCGTAATACCAACCCGAATAAATGGTTCTAACGGCGGTTTTTTGATCATCGCCCGATGAAATTCCGCCTCAAAGGGCCATACGCTAAAAGGAATATCCGAAATAGAATTTTTCAATTTTGGCATAACACCGCCCGGGAGAAGCGGTGCCGACGCCACATACAGACAGGTTGGCTATTTCGCAGGATTGCTGTTGATATCTTTCACGCGCCTGCCGCAGGAGGATGCGCCCTGCAGGCAGGAAGCAAACACAAGATACCGTCGCACGCTGTATGCCTTCGGCACCAACTTCTCTTGCAAAAGCCCGATCCGGTTTTAGGTCTAACGGCAATACCGGACGCATGGGGTTAGACAGAACCCTCCGCCACAGCGGGCAGCGCTGTTACCCGGAACAAACCGGGGCAGTTGCCCTATTCTGTGGGGCCGATTCTCCCAACGGGCTTCTGTTTGCCTGGTTTCCCAGGACAAGATACCATTTTCCTTTTGTTTTCAGAAAAAATAACTGCTGTTGGTATCTTACAAATTATTATTTGACTATCCCAGCAGCGGAGAAAAAGCCGCATGCACCGGCTGATAGCGCGGATTTTCCAACACTTGCTGCAAACACTTAAAGGGATCCGTTTCCCCGCTCATCACCAGCTGCACAATATGGGGAGAAAATCCACTCACCAGCACTACGCCGTTTGGATTTTTCCGCAGGGGCACGGTCATGGTGCGGCTGTGTAAATTCCAAAAAACCAGCCGCGGCAGCTTATATCCCTTAGCCGCATATTTCCGGGAAATGGTTTGAAACAGCTTTTCATCAACCGGAGCCGAAAGGGCCGCGTCAAACTCCATATCGGACAGAATTAAAATCGTTTCCGGCAATTCATGGGGTTTGGCTTTCTGCTTGATTGCGGTTTGAAGAATCAAATCAAACACGGCTTCCACATTCGTATTGGCTACCTCATTATATCCAAATGCGATTTTCAACTTTTCTAACAGATTTTTACCGGCGCCTATATCCACCAACTGGGGATGTTCGCTAAATGTTATAAACTTATTATGAAAAGCCCCCGTAATTCCTTCGGCAAAATAAACAGCCAACGCCATGCACACTTCTATCGCTTTCACACGGGACCCCGCAACCGGGCCATACATAGAACCCGATCCGTCCGCCACGACCAAAGTGGAAGCGGCTTTTTTACCCAACTCAAGCGGATTTTGGGATTTCCAAAGGGCTTCCAGGTTTGCATCATATTGTTGCAGCCGGCAGTATTGGCTAACAATATCGTGCGGATACAATACCGACGCTTTCATTTCCGCTTCCTGCTTCAGCACATTTTCCAAAAACTCGTTTCGCCGTTTTTCATCATGCCGCCAAAACGCATTTCCATACAACAAATTGGCCCGGGAAGGAACACGGGCGTAATCAATCTGGCTCCAATGATTGGCGCAGATTTTTACTTCCGTAACATCTAAATACTTGCGCAGCGCCGCCAACGCTTGCCGATATTCCTTTTCGGATAACTGAAAATATTTCCGAATTTTTTTCGCCAATTTTTTCGTTTCCTCACTGGACGCATTACAGGAAGGCAGCCACTTGGCTAACAGCGAGCAGGGATTCCCCTGCTGCATTTGCTGCAAATCTGTCTGCCAAGTTTCCTGCAAATAGCTCAATACGGACTGCTCAATCGGACGGGGCACCTGCTTATTTTGCAACAGTACCAACAAATCATCATACCGCCCATACTCGGCCACCAGTCCAATGGCCGCCAACGCATAAACCGGATCGTACGAAACGGCCAAATCAGTCAGCAGCACCCGGAATAAACGCCGCTCCCCCAATCCGCCGCGTACATCGCGTGCGAAAAACAGCCATTTTAAAGCCAGCAGCCGATCCTCATAAAACACTTTGGCAAAATCTTTGCGGAGCACTTCCTCCGGTTGACTTCGGTAAGAAGAAACCCGAAAATTCATATCCACCAGCGCCCGCCCGGCATGCCGATAGCCCAGGGCTCCGTTCTCCGTATGGGAAACATTGGCTTCTTCGTTTAAAGTATGAACTAAATGATTCAAAAATTTTTTCATAATAACTCCTGCTTTTCTTTAGTGTAGCAAACCAACGCGACAGTGTACAGTCGCATATTTTAAAACCTTCTCCCTATTCCCTTATTATATCGGCCGCCATAGATATTCCCGGTCGTACCGGGGTTATATACGCAAAACGCACCGATTGATTCGGTGCGTTTTGCAGCAACTTTGCTTATAGTTATTTAATCAATACTTTTTCCCGCACGCCGTCTAACACACAGTCTTTCCAAACGGGCTGCGGCGGCAGCTGGCGGCCGTCTGTTACTTGCGGCGGCCCGATCATTTCTTGCAAAGCTTGGGCTAAATCCAAGAAATGTCCGGCGCCCATTTCTATACATACCGCATCGTATTGGTTGAGCGCCGCGGCGATATTCTCCAGCATAAACTGGCTGCGCGCCCAGGAAGTGGCGTGATTTAACTTATACAAAGGCGTCTTTACAACCCATTTTTCCAGATAGATATTCATCAAGTCTTGGAACAATTGCACAAAATCCGTTTCTTCAGAATCTTGTTTGTAGTGCTTTTTGGAATAACGGTTTAAACTCTTTTCCGTAAACAATTTTCCCAATCCTCATGTTGATCCCGGCGGGCATAGGTGGAAAGGGCTTCCCGCACCGTCAACGGCGCATCGGTTTGGCGGTGGCGGGAATTGTTCATACAATTGGGTATGTTCCTCACGGCTCTGATTGACGGCGGGAAGGTCCGCCGTAAACGGTTGGGCCCAAAGCGGTATTCCTGCAAATACTCCAAATATCCAAATTAAACTGTTTTTCATTTTTTGTCTCAACTATTTTCATTATATTAGCATGTTTTTTGCTTTTTCCCGGGTTCCTGATTTTTTGCTACACTATACAATATGAAAATTAAACTTAAACAAGCATCTCCCTGGCACAAATGGCTGCCTTCCATATTGGCTGCGGGGTTTTTGTTTTTTTCGTTTTTCTTGCTTAAAACGGGAGAAGGCCTTTCCTTCGGAAGCTTTTGGCGCATTATGCTCTCACGCGCTCGCGAGCAAGATTTTTTTATTTATCTGTTGATGTTAATTTTGCCCTGGTTGGTTCTGCTGTCTCTGGGGCTTACGGCCTACAGGTTAATCCAGCGTTACTGGCTGAACCGTTCCGCCGATTCCTTTATCGGGCTGAGTTTTGATTCCGCTGGCGTCCTGCTGGAAAAGAAAGCCCCGCACCGGCCGGTGTTTCTGCCTTATGCGGAAACGGATTTTTCCCTGGAATTACAGCCCCTAATCCAATATGACAAATGGGGAAATGCCAGCTGGACCTTGGGCGGATTTAAATTATCCTTTTCCCAGCAGGGGAACACTTTTTCTGTTTATCATCAAGCCGGGCTTGCCTTTTTGCAAACGATTCTGGACGAGGGCAAAAAATTCAAATCCTGCACGCCACACGCTCTGCCTGTAAATGCCCGGAAAGTCCTTACTCCACAGGAACAGCAATTTGTTCATTTTTTAGAAGAGCAATTTGAAAACCACCGCCGCTACGGGCTCGTATTGCAGGATTTTCCCCAAAACCGTTGGATGTTATTAACGGCCGGGATTATCCATCTGATAACAGTTGGAATTATCTTGGCTGTGTGTCTGCGGGTGCTGCCCCGTTTTCACGCGTTCCCCGTATTTTATATAGTGCTGGGTTTATTGAGCGCCGGAACCCTGTTTTTGGGCGGCTATTTTCTTAAAAAATACTGGGCGGGACGGGCAGTGGAAAAACGCCTCCTGGCTCAAAAAAATAAATTGCTGAAATAAATTTAAAAAACGCTATGACTTCCGACCTGTACAAAAACATCGCCCCAAACGCCGCCCCCGACACCGTCTGGCAGGGAAAATGTTACCTGGCGCAGCGGCTGGCTGCTTTCTTCCGCCGCAAATAAGGCGTTTGCGCCCAGGAAGGGTTAATCCTTTTTTATATAACCCTTTTTAACCGTCCGTCCGGGCTTACTTTTGGGTGCAATTTATTATAATATAGGAAAGAACTGCCGCTTGCCGCATACAGCGGCTGGCGGGCTGAAGGGGGGATTATGGATATCACAACGCTTAACAAACAAGTGCAGCAGGAAAGTATTTTTTTACAAGATTTAAAACGCGAAGTCGGCAAGGTAATTGTAGGCCAGGAAGCATTGGTAGAAAAAATGCTGGTGGCCTTGCTGGCGGACGGTCATATTTTAATTGAAGGGGTGCCTGGGCTGGCTAAAACCCTGGCCGTCAAAACTTTGGCGCAGGCCATTCATGCCCAATTCCAGCGCATTCAGTTCACGCCCGACTTGCTGCCGGCCGATATCACCGGTACGCTGATTTTTAACCCCAAAGACGGTTTATTCTATCCCAAACGCGGCCCGGTATTTTCCAACTTTGTCCTGGCCGACGAAATCAACCGCTCCCCCGCCAAAGTGCAAAGCGCCCTTTTGGAAGCCATGCAGGAACGCCAAGTAACCATTGGCGAACAGACCTATAAGCTCCCCTCTCCGTTTATGGTTATGGCCACGCAGAACCCGGTGGAACAGGAAGGCACTTATCCCCTGCCGGAAGCACAGGTGGACCGCTTTATGCTTAAAGTATTGGTTACCTACCCCACCAAAGAAGAAGAAAAAATGATTTTGGAACGCATGAGTTCCCACCAGGCGATTGAAATAAACACCCAGGTAACGCCCGAAATGATTTTAAAAGCCCGTACGGTAACGGACGGTATTTATGTGGACGAGAAAATCAAGAATTATATTGTAGATTTGGTTTTCGCCACGCGCGATCCGAAAGCGGCTGGCTTGGAAAAATTGGCCTCTTTTATTGCTTACGGCGCCAGCCCGCGCGCGACCATTTTCCTCACGCAGGCCGCCAAAGCGTATGCGTTTTTAAATGGCCGCGGCTATGTAACGCCGGAAGATATCAAAGCCGTCGGGTTAGATGTGTTGCGCCACCGCGTGCTGCTTTCTTACGAAGCAGAAGCCGAAAACATTTCGTCCGATCAAATCGTCAAACAAATTTTTGACGCGGTAGATGTACCGTAGTTTTTAGCCGGGGGTAAACCGTGGATACCGCGGAAATCTTAAAAAAAGTACGCCAAATTGAAATCCAGACGAATAAATTGGTATCGGAAACTTTCGCCGGGGAATATCTAAGCGCGTTTAAGGGGCAAGGGATTGAATTTGCCGAAGTACGCGAATATACCCCTGGGGACGATATCCGTTCCATAGACTGGAATGTAACCGCACGCACCGGCGTACCGTATATTAAAAAATACAACGAGGAACGCGAACTGACGCTGATGATCGCGTGCGATGTGTCCGGTTCGCAGCAATTTGGTTCTGCCAGCAAACTGAAGCTGGAAGTAGCCGCGGAACTGGCCGCCTTGTTTGCCTTTTCGGCTATCCAAAACAGCGACAAAGTAGGGCTGATGTTGTTTTCGGACAAAGTGGAACTCTTTGTGCCGCCCCGCAAAGGCAAAAAACATGTGCTTCGCCTCATTCGCGAATTGGTGGCCTTTGAACCCCAAAACAAAGGCACCGATATTGGGCTTTGCCTGGAAACGCTGTCCAAAGTCATCAAACGGCAGGGGATTTTGATTTTGATTTCGGATTTTTTATCGTCGGTATCCTCTTTTGCCAAACCGTTTAAACTGGCGGCGCGCAAATTTGATTTGATTCCTGTCATCGTGCAAGACAACCTGGAAACGCGCCTGCCGCCGTTAAGCGCGTGCATAGATGTAACGGACCCCGAAACGGGCGAGTCGGATTTTTTGTGCCTATCATCGGGAGAAATAAACGCCGCCCTGACCGAACACGCCCAAAGACAATACCTAAATTTACAGGGTTTATTTAATCCTTATAAGATAGAACCAATCCGCGTCAATACGGCGCTTTCGCCGGCGGACGCAGTGATTGCATTTTTCAAACGGCGGGCCAAAAAAATTAGGAGATAGTATGAAAAAAGCCATTTTATTATCCCTTGTTCTTTCGGCGGCTTCTTTCGTATCCGCGCAGGAAATCAGCGTGGTGGAAAAACGCGCGGCCCAAACCGTACCTTTTGCCCAGCCGTTTGCCCTGCAGTTTGTACTTTCCCATACGCCGGGCTATCAGGTAACGCTTAACGAAGAGTCGCTTTCCAAAAATTTTGAAATTACCCAAGTGTCATCGGCGGAGAATTCCCCCGGTACGGTAACTTACGATTTTACTGCCCTGCCGTTTGCCTTGGGCAAAACCACTTTTACTGTTGTTTTTGAGCTGACCCAAAACAATAAAACGCTGGCCCAAACCCAGGAAGAAGTTTTTATAGACATTACCAAAGCCAAAACTTTTGCCGACCCGAACCTGCGGGAAATCCGCCCGCCGCATATTCCTTCCGGCTGGCTGACCTGGCTGTTGGCTCTGCTGGCACTGGGTGCGGTAGTGTATGTGTGGTACTATTGGTACAAACGGCTGCACGAACAGGCCAAAACCCTGCAGCAAAAACAGGATACGCGCCCCGGCAACCTCATTGCCCTTTCCAAAATAGACGCCCTGCTGGACAGCGGCCTGTGGGAAAACCAACAATACAAATTGTTCTATATCACCCTTTCCGAAATTCTGCGCGAATACCTGTGGCGCCAGTTTAGGGTGGACGCTTCGGCCGATACCACCGCCGAACTGCTGCGCCGGGTAAGAACCATGCCGCAGATGAAGCCGCTGATGTCCCAACTGCGGGACTTTTTAAGCTCCGGCGATTTGGTTAAATTCGCCAAAGCCGTACCCAGCGAACAAATCCGCAACAAAGATGTACAGCTCCTGCGGCAAATCATCATGGAAACGGCCCCCAAAGAATTAGCCCCGCACGAGCAAGGAGCCGCCCAATGATTTATTTCTTTTTAATCAGCGTTGTATTGCTGCTGGCCGCCCTGGCAGCCAATTTGATAATCAAAAAAGCCCCCCGGGCGATGGCCGTAGCGGTGGCTTGCTGCGCGTCGTTGGCCGCTGTCAGTTTAGCCGGGCTATTATTTGAACGGCTGCTAGGCGACCAGGCGGAATTTTTACGGCCATGGGCATTTTTGTTATTAATTCTGCCCCTGGCGGTATTTTTGGCGCAAACCGTTTTCCGGGGTGCATTCGCCCGCCGAATTGCTTACCCGCTGACGCATTTAATGGTAGAGCAGGCCTCCCTGCGGGTGTTGCTTACCCGCTGGCTGCCCATCACCCTCTATATGCTGGCGCTGGTGCTGATGGTCATCGCGCTGGCCCGACCGGTTCGGGTGGACCGCACGGTCCTTCCCCCCACCGAAGGGATAGATATTATGCTGGTGATGGATGTATCGGCTTCTATGCAGAAACAGGACTTTTATCCCAACCGTTTTGTGGCGGCGCAGCAGACGGCGGCGCGGTTCATTTCCAAGCGTTTTAACGACCGTATTGGGCTGGTGGCCTTTGCCAAAGAAGCCATGCTGCAGGCCCCGCTTACGCTGGACCACGAAGCCCTGCAGGAATATATTGCCACCTTGTACTTGGGCGTCGTAGATCCCAACTACACCGCCATTGGCGATGCCCTGGGGGTGGCGGCCAACCACCTCAAAGACAGCAAGGCCAAAAGCAAAATTGTCATTTTACTTACCGACGGCGATTCCAATGCCGGCACTATTGCGCCGCAGCTGGCCGCCAAAGCCGCGGCGGCCTATGGCATACGCGTCTATACGGTGGGCACCGCCAGCGCACCGGGGGACGGGCTCTATTCCAGCGCCGAAGACGAAATTAACGAAGGCCTGATGATGGAAATCGCCAATGTAACCGGCGGCAAATTTTACCGCGCTAAAAATGAAGCGGAACTGACCAAAATTTACGATACGATCAATGAATTGGAAAAGACCGAATTTGCGCCCAGCTCCACCATAGACCGCAGTGATTTTTATCAACCGTTTTTACTGTTGGCGCTGGGCTGTCTGGTGGCGGCATTTATTCTGGAGAAACTGTTTTTTATCAAGGTGCCTTAATATGGAATTATTCGCCAAACCTATTTTTCTGCTCTACTTCCTGCCGACGGCCCTGCTGCTGGCGGCCGCAGCGTGGCTGGGCATGAAGCTTAAGGCCCGTCTTGTACGGGCGCTGTTCGGGCCGGAGGCCTACACGAAACTAACGGCCGGGCTGCGCCCGGTTACGCGTTGGCGCGGGGCTTTGTTCTTTTTAACCTTGCTGTTCCTGTTTTTGGCGCTGGCCGGCCCACAATGGGGAACGGAAGTGGTGGAAGCCCAGGGTGCTTTTGCCCAAACGGTTATTGCGGTAGATGTGTCGGCCTCTATGCGGGCGCAGGATTTAAAGCCCGATCGGCTGGACAACGCCAAAAGTATGCTCCGCATGTTGGTAAGCAATTTAAAAGACGAACGCATCGGCATTATCGCGTTTACTTCCCAGGCCTATGTACAATGCCCCATCACAACCGATGAGGACGCCCTTGACTATTTCATCAATTCCCTCAAGCCCGATATGCTGCCCGTTCCGGGCACTTCGCTGGCGGCGCCGGTAGCGCTGGCGGCCCGTATGCTGGCTAAATATCCGGGCCAAAAAGCCCTCATTTTACTGACGGACGGCGAAGATCACACGCCCGAAGAACTCCAATCCGCCCAAGACACCGCGCTTAAAAACCAAATCCGCATTATTGCCATTGGCATCGGCACCAAAGAGGGCACGCTCATTCCCGCCAAAACAGACGCTTCCGGCCGGATTTTAGAATATAAAAAGGATAAAGACGGAAAAACCGTCGTATCCAAATTAGATGAAAAAACCCTATTGGAACTGGCCCAAGCCACCGGAGGCGCCTATATTGCCTACACCACGCCGGCCCAGGTGGCGGCTCAGGTAGAATCTGCGGTAAAGGGGTTAGATCGTTCCCTTTCGCGCATGGCGGCGCGGGCGGCCTATAAGAACCGCTACGGATTTGCCGTATTGCTGGCGCTGATGGGGCTGTCGGGCTATTTGTTATGGCCCCGCGGGCGTAAACCAGCCCCAAACACCCAAGAAAATGACCTCCAAAAAAGGTAAAATATAGTATGCGAAAACTGGCCTGTCTGTTTTTATTATGCACCACAACCGCTGCTTTTGCAGGGGTGCGGGCCGATTTGCGCCAAGGCGGTAAACTGTATCAGGATAAAAAATACGGGCAAGCCCTCTCCAAATACAACGAGATTTTGCAAAATTCTCCCGAAAATCAACCGGCTGCTTTTGGCGCCGGAGCTGCGGCTTACTATTTAAAAGATTATCAATCCGCCCAAAAAGATTTTGAACAAGCCGCCCAGCTGGAAGGCAAGTTGGAACAGGACGCTTTGTTTAATCTGGGCAACGCGTATTATCGGGCCGGCAATTCGGAAAAAGCCGAAGAAGCATACCGCCAGGCGATTGTATTGAACCCAAAAGACAAAGAAGCCATACACAATTTGCAATTACTGCTGCAGCAGAAACAAAACCAACAAAATCAAAACAATCAAAACCAGCAGAATCAAGATCAAAATTCGTCTAATCAATCCCAGCAGAACCAGCAGGCGCAAGCCCTTTCGCAGGATCAGCAGAACCAGCAAAATCCGTCCGATCCGCAGAACCAAATGAAAAAAGACGATGCGGACCGCGTAATGCAAATGGCCCGCGAAAATGAACACAAAAAACCCACGCAGTCAGGTGCTGCCCAGGGGAGCACGGTAGAGAAAGATTGGTAATCTATGAAGAAAGCGATTCTATCCGTTGTATTATTAAGTATGGCCGTGTGGGCGGCGGCGCAAGTGTCGGTCACGGCCCGCGTCAATAAAACTTCGCTGACGCTGGACGACGAACTGACCCTTTCCGTAGAAGTAAACGGGGCCTCCGGCAATATGCTCATGCCGGAACTGCCCAGCTTGCCGGCATTTAATGTATATTCGCGCGAAGTGCAGCAGAGCTCCATCAATGGAAAAACTTCCACCCTGTTTCGCTATGTAATGTTGCCGCGGTTTGTAGGCAAAGCTACCATTGGCGCCATTCGCTTTACGCATAACGGAAAAACCTACAAGACCGATCCTATCTCGGTTACCATTTACCGCAACGCCCAATCGGTGCCCAATACGCGGCCGGCTTCTTCGTCGGCGAAGGTATCGTCTGACGGGAACTACGATTCCGCCGCGGTTAAACGCCCGGTGGAAAAAGCCGACCCCAATCTCCCCCCGCTGGAAAGAAACCTGGCCAACCAGGCCTATGCCCGGGGCGATGAAAATTATTTTTTGGTGGCGGCCGTCAGCGATCAAACGCCCTATGTCAACCAAAGCGTTACGCTGGCCGTTCGTTTTTATTACAACCGTTCCTTTTATGATGCGCCTTACCAAAAACCCAGCGTGTCCGATATTTTTATGGAAGATGCCGGATCGGCCCAAGGCACGCAGAGTATCGGCGGCGTATTATACCGCTACGAAGAACAACGCTATCTGTTAACGGCCGCGGCGCCGGGCAAAGCCACCATCGGGCCGGCCACCGTGCGGTATATGACGGGGTCCTCTCCCTTTTCCGCATTGGACCGGTTGTTCGGCGGTTCAGCCGTCAGTGCCGAGGAAACTGCTAAATCTGACCCTATCACGCTCCAGGTCCGTGCGCTGCCAGCAGCCGGAAAACCCAAATCATTTTACGGGGCCGTGGGAGAAAAATACACCATTTCCGCCGAAGCCGACCGAACCCAAGTGGAAGCTGGCGAAGCCGTTACGCTTTCTATTACGGTCAAAGGACCCGGCAACCTCAAACCCACCGGCGACCTACAGCTGGCCCCGATAGACGGATTGAAAATTTATAATACCCAGGCCACTTCCGGATCCGTCCCCGGCAACAACGGCCAAATCCGCGGCTATAAGGTTTTTAAAACGGTATTGGTGCCGGCGGCTTCCGGAATCTATACGATTCCTTCGGTTAAATGGTCTTATTTTAACCCGAAATCCGCCACCTATCAAACCCTGCAGACCGACCCCATCACCCTGACGGTTTCCCCCTCTACTAAAACGGATACCGGCTTTAATTTCGGGGCGGCCGCAGGAAACGGGTTTCAATCATTCTCCCAAGATATTGCCTATTTAAAAACAGACGCCGCGCCGGAACCTTCGTTTTTAACCCGGCTCAGCGCTTGGCAAACGCTCAACTGGGTGATGTTGGCGGTTCTGGCCCTTAGCGTGCTGTTCGCTTCGGTGGGGCGCAAATCGCTGGCGCAGAAACGCGCCTACGCCACCGCAAAAAACCGGCTGAAAAAAGCGGTTTCCGATGAGGCCATCGCCGAAGCCGTATCGGGCTATTTACAACACAAACTGAAAATCAGCACCGGCAGCATGCCGTTAAAATCCATTTTACAAGCCCTGCACAAACAAGGTATTACCCCCGCTACGGCGGAAGCATTTTCGCTGTTATGGCAGCGGCTGGATGCCGCCCGCTTTGCGCCCGCCTCGGCCGACACGCAGGACGCCCAACACCTGGCCAACCAGGCCCTGGATATTTTGAAACTGTTGGAGGAAGAATCCAAATGATGAGACGGATTTTAATAAGCGCCGTTTGGGTCCTCTGCCTGGCCATCAGCGGCTGGAGCCAAACTGAGGCCCAACAAGCCGAAGAAATGTACCGCCAGGGAAAATTCTCCGCGGCGCTGGGGCTGTATGAAAATGAACTAAAAAAAGCCCCAAACAACCCCTATCTTTACTACAATATAGGTAACTGTTATTTTAAAATGGGCAGCAAAGGGCTGGCGGCGGCCAATTATTACCGGGCGTTCAAACTGGCCCCGCGTGACGGGGATATCCGCCACAATCTAACGCTTGCCCTGGCTTCCGGCGGCGAGCGGCTGGTTCCGGCCGGGGTGCCGGCTGTACTGCATCAGGCGTTCTTTTATCTATCCTATCCGGAACTGAAAGGATTGGTATTCGTATTCTTGTGGCTGTTCTGTACTGTAGCAAGCATTTGGCTGATTAAGCGCAAATTGGGCCGTATGTTGGTTGCCAGTGCGGTGATATTGCTCCTTAGCGGCGGCTGGTTTTTGCTGCGCCGCTCGCTGGAACAGCAGCACTTGGCGGTAATTGCCTCGCCGGTGGCGGAAATCCGCAGCGGGCCGGGCACCAATTTCCCCGCCAGTGCCAGCGCCGCCCAAGGCCACCTGGTTACCATCCAGGACGATAAAGACGAATGGTATGAAGTTATCGTCCAATCCCAGGGTATTAAGGGCTGGATAGAAAAAAGCGCCGTAGAACAAATTTAAAGAGGTATCTGTATGTTTGTGCAACAACAAGCCGACGAACTAATTAAAGCCGTTTCGTTTGTAAAAGAAAACCTGGCCGAACAAGTGGAAACCTTGGCCACCCGAGTAACCGAGGCCTTTAAAAGAGGTAATAAAGTAATTTTAATGGGCAACGGCGGCAGCGCGGCGGACGCGCAGCATATTGCGGCAGAATTTGTGGGCCGTTTTAAGAAAGAACGCCCGTCCCTGCCGGCTATTGCGCTTAACACCAATTCTTCCACGCTTACGGCTATTGGCAACGATTATTCGTATGATGTGGTTTTTTCCCGCCAGATTGACGGGTTTGCCAAACCGGGCGATGTGGTGATTGGAATTTCCACCTCCGGCAACAGCAAAAATGTGTATTTGGCGCTGGGGCTGGCCAAGCGGAAAGGTTGTTTTACGGCCGCTTTTTTGGGCAAAGACGGCGGCATTATTAAAGATATGTGCGATTTGCCGCTGGTGGTAAACATTTCAGAAACCCCCCACATTCAGGCCTGCCATATTTTTATGGCGCATTGTATGTGCGACTTGGTGGACCAGGCCTACTGATTTATGAAGATAGCAATTGGTTGCGACCACGCGGGATACCCGCTGAAAGAAACCGTGAAAGAGACGGCTCTTCGGCTCGGACACGAAATTATAGACTGCGGCACTTTCAGTACCGAACGCGCCGATTATCCCGATTATGCCGACAAAGTGGCCCAACTGGTGGCCGGCGGCGAAGCGGAACGCGGCATTTTGTTATGCGGCAGCGGCGTAGGCGTATGTATAACCGCCAATAAAACCAAAGGCATTCGGGCGTGCGTCTGCCACGATGCCTACAGCGCCCAGCAGGCCGTGGAACATGATGCGCTTAATGTGCTGTGTTTAGGGGCGCGCATCATCGGCCCGGCACTGGCCGAAGAATTAACCCAACGGTTTTTAAATGCCTCCTTTTTGACGGGTTCCCGCCACGAAGGACGCTTAAATAAAGTAAAAGCGATTGAAAACGCACATTTTAAATAAGACTTAACCGTCTTAAAAAATAAAGGAAGATGAAACATATGAACACACAAGCAAACCCCATGGCCGAAGGCATTATCAGAGAAGGCGAAATCAAGCTGGAAGGGCTGGATTTCAATACCAAATTCTGGGCCAAGGATCCTACTCTTTGGAAACAAGACAAAGAACACATGGAATTTATTGTTAAATTCCTGGGCTGGCAGAAAGTTTACGACTGGACGCTGGAACGGATTGACGAAGTGCTGGACTTTGCCAACGATGTTAAACAAAATTTTAAACATTGCGTCATCATGGGTATGGGCGGTTCTTCGCTGGCGCCGGAAGTGTTCCGCACGGTATTTGGCAAGCAGGACGGCTGGCCGGAACTCATCGTGCTGGATACGACCAACCCCGATTGGATCGGCGCGGCCCGCGCGCGCATCAACCCGGCGGAAACGCTGTTCATTTTCGCCAGCAAATCGGGCGGAACGGTGGAACCCTCTTCGCAGTTTGCTTATTTCTTAGATGAAGTTAAAAAATCCGGCGTTAAAGAACCCGGCAAAAACTTCGCCGCTATTACCGATCCCGGCACCGGGCTGGAAGCGCTTTCCAAAAAGCACCATTTCCGCAAAACTTTCTTAAACCCGGCGGATATTGGCGGCCGTTTTTCGGCGCTGTCTATGTTTGGGATTGTGCCGGCCGCTATTATGGGGGTAGATGTACGCAAAATTCTGACGATTGCCAAAGAGCAAGCGGCTTCGTTTGGGCCCGAAGCGCCCATCAAAGACAATGCCGCCGTCAAATTAGGGGCTTTTATGGGAGCGTGCAATGTCAACCACGGCAAAGATAAACTGACCTTGCTGACCCCGAAAGATTTTGCCACCTTTGGTCTGTGGGCCGAGCAGCTGGTGGCCGAATCTACTGGTAAAGAAGGAAAAGGCATTGTGCCGGTAGCGGGCGAAACGCTGAGCAAAAATTTTGACTACCGCGACGACCGGCTGTTCGTACATTTATCCACTGGCAGCGAAGATGATAAACGGGTAAGCGCAATTGCCAAAGATTTGGCCGAACGCGGCTATCCGATTTTGACCATCTTCCTGGAAAATACCTATCAATTAGGTGCCATGTTCCTGCTGTGGGAAATCGCCACCGCCGCCGCGGGCGCTATTTTAGCCATTGATCCGTTTGACCAACCCAATGTGCAGGAAGCCAAAACGCTGACCAAAAATGTATTGGCTAAACTGGAAGCGGGGGATATCCCGGCTGAAGTTTCGGCGCCGATTCTGGTTTCCGCCGATATTGCCGACGAAGTCAAACTGGACACCCTGGCACAGGATTTGTATTCCTTGTTGGAAAGCAACGACTATGTAGCCATTCTGCCGTATGTATATCCGTCGGAAGAAGTGGAAAAAGCGCTCTTGGCGCTGCGCGATAAAATTATGGCCCGTACCAAACGCGCGGTACTGTTTGGTTTCGGCCCGCGCTATTTACACTCCACCGGCCAGCTGCACAAAGGCGACGGCAACAACGGGGTATTTTTGATTCTGTCCGCCGAACCGGCTAACGATATTAAAATCCCCGGTCAGCACTATACTTTTGGCCAGCTCTGCAACGCGCAGGCACTGGGCGACTTTCAAGCCCTGCAAGCCAAAGGCAGACGGGTCATTAAACTGCACTTAACCCAACCGCTGTTGGAAAGCATCAAGCGGATCAGCAGCTTATTTTAACGCATTCGCACTCCAAGGCGGCCTTTCAAAGGCCGCCTTGTGCATTGTAACGGTATGAAAAAAGTATTTATCCAAACCTACGGCTGCCAGATGAATGTGGCCGATTCGGAAGAAATGTTTGCACATTTGGCCGCGCGCGGAGCCGTATTGACCGACCAATTAGACGAAGCAGACGCCGTACTGATTAACACCTGCACCGTACGCGACCACGCCGAGCACCGCGCGGTTTCTTTTTTGGGTCGGCTGGGCGCTTGGAAAAAAGAAAAACCGGGGCGTGTGATTATCTTTACGGGCTGTGCTGCCCAACGCTTAGGCCCGGCCCTACAGAAAAAATACCCGTTTTTAGATATTCTGTCCGGCGCTAAAAACATTGAAAAATTTTCCGATACCTTAGATGCAAGCGGCCTTTTTGGCAAATCGGGCGAACCCGGCCCGCTGCCGGCGCCCGGGCTTACCGGCTATGTTACCATTATGCGCGGCTGCAATTTTGCCTGCTCCTATTGTATCGTACCCAGCGTACGGGGGCCCATCAAATGCCTGTCCGTAACTGATATTTTGCAAGAAACCGCCCGAAAAACGGCAGCCGGTGCCAAAGAGATTATGCTTTTAGGCCAAACGGTCAATGCGTATCAGGACGGAGCGGTCTCTTTTGCCGATTTACTCAACCGCGTCAGCGAGGTGCCTGGCGTAGAACGCGTGCGCTTTACGAGCCCGCACCCGATTTACTTTACGCCGCAATTTATCCAAGCGGTAAAATCCAATCCCAAAATTGCCCGCCATGTTCACCTGCCGGTGCAAAGCGGTTCCAGCAAAGTATTGCGAGAAATGAAACGCGGTTACACCCGGGAATTGTTTTTAGAAAAAATCCAAACGCTTAAATCTTGTGGATTTAATATCTCCACAGATATTATCGTCGGTTTTCCCACCGAAACGGAAGCGGATTTTCAACAAACCCTTTCCCTGGTGGACGAAGCCCAATTTTTTATTGCCTACTGCTACAAATACTCCCCCCGCCAGGGAACCCCCGCCGCGCAGATGAAATTGCTGCCGGAAAAGGTACTAGCAGAAAGACTTGATATTTTGTTAAATAAAGTGAGAGGACTTTCCGACGCGGCCTACCAAAAGCAAGTGGGAGCCGTGCAGGAAGTGCTTATGGAAACGGAAACCAAAGGCCGCTCTTCCGAAAATTTTTGGGTGAAAACGAAACAGCCGCACCCCGTAGGTTCGCTGGTCCGTACGACGGTGGAACGGGCCGACGGAACATTATTATTTGCGAGGGATTAATATGACGAAAAACTTTTCCGAAAAACGCAGACATCCGCGTATGCCGGTCATCAGCAATTTGATTGAACCGGTCAATCTGCACTATAAAACCCAAGACGGCAAGGAAACTTCCCTGGTAGCGATCTTGGCCGATTTATCTGCCTCCGGTATGCGTATGATTAGTTTTTTAGGGGCGCCGCTGGCGGACCGTTTTTCCATCAGCTTGCAGCTGCCCGGCACGGATAAAATGGAAGTAGAAGCCAAACTGGCCTGGGTAAAACAACGCGAAAATGTCTATACCATTGGTATTGAATTTATCAAAATGGCCGATAAGGACGCGAAAGTCATCAGCGAAATGGCCGACGACTTTAACGACTGCGATACCCGTATTCTGTTAAAACTGCCCGAAGTGTGTGTGCCGGGCTGCAAATGCCACAAAATCTGCAATAAAATTCAAAAAGACGAAACACTTTTTGAAAAGAAGTAATTACCTCCTTCGCAAATAAATAAAAACCCCCGGGTTTTAAAAGCCCGGGGGTATTCTTTAAGCCAGCTTTAAAAGTTTACCATACTCCTTTCAATAGACGACACCCTGCCAAACAATATCCAGCGCATAGCCCGAAATTTACTAGAATATAACCTATGAAACCCATTGTGCTCTGCGGGCCGACCGCCTCGGGAAAAACAGAACTGGCGCTGGAACTCGCCCGCCGGACGAATGGGCTTATCATCTCCGCCGATTCCCGCCAAGTTTATACCCGGCTGACGGCCGGCACCGCCAAGCCGCAGGGCAGCTGGCGCGAACAGATTTACTTCGTGGAAGATATCCCTTATTATCTCGTAGATTTTCTGCCCGTTACCGAAACTTTCAACGCGGGGGCGTTCCGCCAATATGCCCACGAAATAGCGGTAAAAAATCCCGGCAGACAGTTAATTTTTGCCGGTGGAACAGGTATGTATTTGCACGCGTTTTTTGTGGGAATGGACGAGTTGCCCCCTTCCACCCCCCAAACCCGGGCCCGGCTATCGGCCCTGTTGGCGCAAAGCGGCAAAGAAGGGCTCCACGCCGAATTGGCCGCTAAAGACCCGGCTTCCGCCGCCGCTATTCCAGCGGGGAATGTGCAGCGCACCATGCGCGCCCTGGAACTCTATTTATTAACGGGGAAACCGGCCAGTACACTTAAAAGCGGCCGGTTCTTTAAACAGCCCGATCCCAGCCAATCGGCCTGGGTATATCTGGATTGGGATAAGGACGCCCTAAACCAACGCATAGAACAACGCACCCGCGCTATTTTTGACCCCATGTGCGCCGAAACCAACTTGTTGCTAAAGGAAGGATTCTGTGCCGATATTCCCGCTTTAAAAAGTTTGGGCTATCCGCAGGCCGTACAATACTTAAGCGGCCATATCTCCGCCCGGCAAGCCGTGGAACAAATTGCCCTTTTAACCCGGCAATACGCCAAACGCCAGCGCACCTGGTTCAATCGCTACCCCCAGGCGCTCCGGCTGGAATTAAAACAACCCGCCGATTGGAATTTAGCGCAATTGGTTTCCAAAATTTTAAAATTTGCGTCCGAAAAACTTTAATAAAATAAATCTATGGAACGCGTTATTTTAGTCAGCGTCTGCCTAAAAACAGAATCTGCCAACGAGGAAACCCTCTCCGAATTGCACCGGCTGGCTCACACAGCCGGGGCGGAAGTTGTGCAGACGGTGCGGGTGCGGGTAAATGCGTTTCACCCGGCCACGCTGTTAGGCAGAGGCAAAGCCGAAGAAATTGCTCAAGAAACGCGCCTGCTGCGAGCACAAACCGTTATCTTTGATGAGGAAATTTCTCCCGCCCAACAAAAAAACTTAGAAAAAGTCATTCCCGCTAAAGTGATAGACCGCACCCGGCTGATTTTAGATATTTTTGCCCAGCGCGCCCGCACCCAAGAAGGCAAGCTGCAAGTAGAACTGGCCCAGCTTAAATACTTATTGCCGCGCTTGGGCGGCCAGGGAACGGCCCTCATGCAGCAAAAAGGAGGCATCGGCCTGCGCGGCCCGGGCGAAACGAAGCTGGAATATGACAAACGCCGCCTGCGGCTGCGTATCAGCAAATTAGAAAAAGAAATAGAACAGGTAAAAAAAGAACGCGCGCTGCGCCGCCAGCGGCGCGGCCAAATACCGCTGCCGCAAATTGCCATTGTGGGCTATACCAATGCCGGCAAAAGCACGCTTTTAAATGCACTAACCCGGCAAAACGCCGTCTATGCGGACGATAAACTTTTCGCCACGCTGGACCCTACCACCCGCCGCGTACATATGCCCGCTGGCGGAGAAATGCTGTTTACGGACACAGTGGGTTTTATCCAAAAACTGCCGCACAGTTTAGTAAGTTCCTTTCGCGCCACGCTGGAAGAAACCACTTTTGCCGATGTCATTTTGCATGTGCAAGATGGCTCTTCCCCGCACCGCGCCGAACAGGCCTCCACCGTCCTTCGGATTCTAACGGAGTTGGGTATCCGGCAAACCCCGATTCTGGAAGTATTGAATAAGACGGACTTAATTTCCCCTGCCCGCCGCGCCCTGCTGCAAGACCAAAATCCGCAGGCCTTACTCATCAGCGCCCAAACCGGAAAAGGCCTTCCCCGCCTGCTGGAACAAGTGGAAGAAGCCGTCGCCCGCCGCTGGAAGCTGCACCGCCTCTACCTGCCGCCCCACGCTTTCCACTTGTTAGGAACCATCTACGAAAAAGCCCTGGTTACCGGCCGCAAAGAAAAACCGTCCGGCGGCCTGGAACTGACGCTTATGGCCACGGACGGTAATTTTGCTGGCTTACAAAAATTATTAAAATCGCATTGAAGCGGCCTGTTCCGCTTTCACAATGCTCTCAAACTTTTTTTTGGACGGGGTCGCATACTCCGGCAGCACGCTTACCGTGCGTAAATTCGGCACTTTGTTGCGAATAAAATTCATCGTAGCTCCGTTAAACCCGGTAAAGAAGAAGAAATCATCGGCATTTTTAAGCGTCAGCACGGTTTTCCCCTCGGCATCGTGAAAAGAGGCGCTGCCGTCCTGCGCGTATAGAAGCGAGGAAACCAATCCCACCAAATCACCCGACCGCGTAAATACGCCGCCGCCGGAATTACCTTGCCGCACCCCAAATCCAGGGGCTATAAAATGCTGCAATTCTTCTACAAAATACACTTCCGGCGAATTGCCCGGCAAATACGAAATAACCCCCGCCGTCGTTTTCGGTACGACAATCTGCGGCTTTAGCTTGGCCGTGGAAATGCCGGACACATTCAGCAGCCGCGCGCCTTTGGCATTTAATTGAAGCTGGGCTTCGGTGTCAAAACGAAGTTTTTTTTCAAATTCCTCCGGGGAAAGAGGTGTCCCGTCCGCTAAATTGACATAAGAAAACTCGGCCTTTTGAGGAACAAACCGAATCAACGCCGCATCCATGCCGCTAATGCGGTTCTGCCCCGGGAAAAACCCCCGGTAAATATACACGCTGGGCGAAACCGTGCTGTGCTTTACCCGCACCCGGGCCAACAAATCGGGAGATTCCGCCAAGGTAATTTCCACTGTACACGGCCGGGCTACGCAGGCCGAATACACACAATGCGCCGAAGTTAAAAACCAATTTTCATGCAGGCGTACGGCTTGGCAGTTATACACCGGCACCTGGCTGTTGAAAGTTTGATCCGTAGGCCAGACGGCAATTTCTTTTTGGATTAAAAAAGCATTCTCATTTACCGGCACGGGCTCCCGCTCCACCGCCCAGAGAGGAGAAAAACCCAATACCCCTAAAATAACCATCAAGCATGTTCTCATATAAAAATAGTGTATATAAAAAAACCCGAAAATTCCACGCTTTCTGCCAGATACGGGCTTTCCTGTTCGTTTAAATTTAATATAATGAAATATATGATTACGACCGTTACCATTCTCGTTTTATTTAGTTATTTACTCGGGTCCGTCCCGACTGGCTACTTAATTGCCAAACGCGTGATGGGGATTGATATCCGCGAACACGGCTCCGGCAACCCCGGCGCGGCCAATGTGTACCGCACCGTAGGCAAATGGGCGGGGATTTCCACTTTCTTAATAGACGGGCTGAAAGGGTTTATCCCGGTTTGTTTGGCCCGCCACTACTGCCCGGATAATTACTGGGTGGCTATTGCGTGCGGAGTTATCGCCATTTTGGGCCATATGTGGACCATTTACCTCAAATTCCGCGGCGGCAAGGGCGTAGCCACTTCCGCCGGCGTATTTGCCGCCATCTTGCCGATTCCCACCGCCATTGCCTTTGCGTCGTTTGTGGTGTGCGTGGCCTTGTGGGGGCGCATTTCCATTGGTTCTATCTGTGCGTGTGTGGTGCTGCCAATAGCCAGTTTTTTTATCGGCAAGCACCCACTGTCGGTTAATTTAATGGTTACGGCGGTAGGCGCTTTGGTGATTTATAAGCATGTTCCCAATATCAAACGCTTATTAGCCCAAAAAGAACTTAAATTTGAAGACGGCGCTAAAAAGAGAAAAGAAAATGAACATAAATAAAATTACCGTTTTTGGCGCAGGGATTTGGGGCAGCGTAATTGCCCAGCATTTGGCTAAAAAAGGATATGCCGTTTCGCTGTGGGAATACAACGAACAGTTATTAAATGTGCTTAAAACCATTGGGCGGCACCCCAATATCCCCAATTTTAAAATTCACGACAATATCCGGCTGACCGGCAGTGTGGAAGAAGCCGTGAAAGATACGGATTTAATCATCTTTGTCATTTCATCTAAAGCCATACGCACCTTCTGCCGGGAACAGCTTAAACCTCTTTTAAACGGACGGGCCGTTCCGGTCATCAGCGCCTCCAAAGGCATTGAGGACAAAACCTTCAAAACTATCTGCGAATTAATAGAAGAAGAAATCCCGCAGTTAAAAGATAAAACCCTGGCTTTTTCGGGCCCCAGTTTTGCTCTGGAAGTAGCGCAAAATGTACCCACTAAAATTATGCTGGCCGGCAAAGATCCGGCCTTGGTGGACGAAATCCGCGAGGTTATGAGCGGGGATCCGATTATTGTGGTGCCTTCCTCCGACCGACGCGGTGTAGAATACGGCGGCGGCATCAAAAATGTGCTGGCCATCGGCTGCGGCGTAATTGACGGAATCGGCGACGGAGCCAACTCCAAAGCCGCGCTCATCACCCAGGCCATGCAGGAAATGAATGATATCATCGTCAGCCAAGGGGGTCAATCCGGCACGGTGTACAGTTTAGCCGGCTTCGGCGATGCTATTTTAACCGGTATGTCGGCCATTTCCCGCAACCGCCGGCTAGGTGAAAAGTTAGGGTCCGGCCTGTCGCTGGAAGAAGCCCAAAAAGAAGTGGGCACTATCGCCGAAGGCGTCAATTCGGTGCAAAGCGTGTATGATATTGCCCGAAAAAACAATTTAAAAACCCCTATTGTAGATGCCATTTGGCAGCTGGTCTGCCAAGGCAAAAAACCCTGGGTATTGCTGCACGCCATGGGTTTTACCAACCGAGGGAATAAATAATTTAATCATCGGCGTCTTTTCCACTGTGTAATTGCCGAAAAGCGCCCTAAGGAAATGCTATGAATAAGGACGATGTAATCCGCCATTTAACCCGGCATGTATTGGATAAAAAACAAGCCAAAATGTCGGTAGATAAAGTATTTGAAATCATTAAACACGGGCTGAAACGCGACGGGAAGGTGGTTATCAGCAATTTTGGTTCGTTTCACTTAAAAACGGCCCGGCCCGTTACGCGCCGCAATCCGAAAACCGGCGCCAAGGTACAAGTGCCTTCCAAGCAGAAAGTGCGTTTTAAACCGTCGGAGAACATTTTAAAGAAATAGCCGTTCTCTCTATCAAGCCCGCCAATGGCGGGCTTTTTGCACATTACCCTTTCCCTATTCTTGCTTTCTTAAAATTTCCACTGCACCAAAAAAATCCCCGCCGGTGAGCGGGGATTTAGAGGAAATTAAGATATCCTTAAAGCACTTGTTTAAGTTCCACCGGCAAATCGCGTTTATCAATGCGTACGGCGCTGTGGGTATTGGTTTTTTGGTCCAATCCAAAGATATTCACCCGGTAAATGACCACCATTTTGCCATTATCTTCCTGCACATCTTGTATTTCAAACACTTTATCCGGCAAATTGCTGACCGACTCCATCACCACGACATAATCTTTGGAGAAATCCGCCTCCGGATATTTGCCGCGGGCGGTGCGTTTAAATTTTTTATATTCTTCTAGCGACTTAATCACCCGAACCTGCGCCGGGGCTTCTATCATAGAAATTTTACTGTCCTGTGCGGACGGATCCACCGCGACCGGAGCTGTAGCCGAGGGCACGGCCGTACGATCCACATTCCCCAACATCACCGGGCTCTCTTCCCCGTCCTGCTCCGGGGCATCAATGGACGATCCGCTGCGGGAAATAACCCGGTCCAGCCCCTGCACTTTGATTTTAGAAAGCTGGGAAGGCAATTGCGAATCATCTATATACTGGGGTTCAGCCACCGCCACTACCCCTTCGGGCTCGGCGGCTTCGTCCATATTTACAATTAAAAGCGAGTCACTGCCCGGCATTTCTTCCATCGGCTGCGAAGCCGCGTTCGCGCGAACAGCGTCCCACACGCGGATAGACACGATCCCCGCCAAAAAAACCAACACAAAGGCCGCAATCAGCCCCAAGTTATTTTTCTTCATGGTGTTTCTCGTATTTAGCCGTAATGACCGAGCGCAGCCCGCCGCGCGGCGTAAACACCCCGGTAACAACGGCTTTTTTAGGCCGGCAGGCCTTTACCACATCATCTAAAATTTTATTGGCGATATTTTCCATAAAAATACCCATATCACGGTATTCCAGCAGGTAATATTTCAGTGATTTTAATTCCAGGCACAGTTCATCGGGCACATATTCAATGGTAATCACGCCAAAGTCCGGCAGTCCGGTTTTGGGGCAGACAGAAGTAAATTCCGGCAATTCAATTTTAATATCATAGTCCCGTTTATACTGGTTGGGCCAGCACTGAATATCGGGCAGGACAGCGTCCGCATTTTTGCGGGCATGATCCGAAGTATAACCAAAGTCAATATCGTGGGTATGAGTCATTTTATCTTAAGCATCCTTGTAGAATTTAAAAACACCAGCAGCACTACCGCCAAACTGCCGCCGACGAACATCGTCCAGCCGGCCGTTTGCGGCATACGCCACAGCAGCCACGCGGCCAATGCACCGTTAAGCAACACGGCCATTAATACATTTAAAAGAACCACCCGGCGCAGCTTCTTATTTATTGTAAATAAATAGGAAATAGGAAACAAGTCCCGCCGTTTGATAATAATATCCACCCAGTTGTTATACACATTTTTGCCAGACGCAAACACAATCCCCGCATCCGCCCGCAGCAAGGCGATGATATCGTTAAATCCGTCGCCCACCATTACCACCCGTTTGCCTAAGCCGCGCAGGTTGGCAATAATTTCGGCCTTGGTTTTAGGAAGCACATTGTAATTCATTTTTTCAATGCCCGCTTCCTGCGCAATCACCGCGACAGACGATTCATTATCGCCGGAAACCAATAGAATGTCTTTACCCATGGATTTAAGCAGGGCCACCGCCTCTTTGGCACCGGGGCGAAGCTCGTCGGACAAGGTTAAATACCCCAAGAATTTGCCGTTGCGGGCCACGCATACCACAGCTTCAGCCGCCGAAGCAATTTTAGCGGAAGTGGATATGCCTTTTTCCTCCAGCCACTGGGTACGCCCCGCTAGGATTTTATCCCCGCCGCAAGTGGCCTCCACCCCCAAGCCGGGCAGTACATCAAAACACAAAAGCCGCTTGGTTTTAATTTTATGTTCTTTGGCATACAAATTAAACGCATCGGCAAAGGGGCCGTCCACCAACTGCTCGGCCGTGGCCACTGTTTCCAAAAGCAACTTTTCCGACACTTTAGCCGCCGGATACACGCCCGAAACGCGCAGTTCGCCGTAAGTCAGCGTACCGGTCTTATCAAAGAACACGGTATCCGCGCGGGACAGTTCTTCCAGTGCATACATATTTTGGATTTTAATTTTAGCCGCCCGGGCGCCCGAACGGGTAAAAAAGGAAGGGAACACCGCCACAAACACCAACGCCGCCGGACAAGCCGCCGCCAGCACAAATAAAAAGATCCCCAAATAATGAAACCATTGTTCCTGCCCGGCGGCATACAAAACCCACGCATACACCGCTCCGGCCGCCAACACCAACAGCGGCAGCAGCCAGGCGGAAAAGCCGTCCAACGCGCTCTTGAACCCGCTTCGCAGCAGTTCGCCTTTTTTTATGGCGTCAATAACACTCATCAAGGCAGAATCAGCCAGTACTTCCGTTACTTCTACATAAATATCAGCCGATTTATTCAGCGTACCGGCATACGCGCGGCTGCCCATTCTTTTAGAAGTAGGGAGCATGTTGCCGGTGATGAGCTGCTCGTCTATGGAGGTTTTTCCTTGGCGGATAATGCCGTCCGCCGGGAGCCGTTCGCCGGGCTTTACAAAAATCAAGTCCCCCGGTTTTAATTCATCGGCAAACACTTTGCGAAAGCGGCGCCCCTCACACAGCCGGCCGGATTTGGGTAAAAAATCATCTATTTTTTTAATAAACACGCGGGTTTTTTCTTTTTCACGGGCCAACCGCCGTTCCGCCCACAGCCCCAAGGTAATCAAAAGCGTGCAATAAAGATATAAGTCCGCCACGGGACCGGCCAGTTTAACGGTTAGAAAAGTATTCAAAGCCGAATATAAAAATCCCGCGCCTGCGCATACCGTAATCAATACGGAAAAACTCAACCGTCCGGCCGCCAGGTCGCGCCCGGCACAGCGCACGAACACATCGGCGCAGAACAAAAAATTCATCAGCCCCAAAATAAAAATGCCCACTTCCGAATGGCGGAAGGTGAGCGAAAATAAAATGAGCACCAAAAAACAGGCCGATAGGAAAAACCGGTAAGTAAACGCCTTGGACGGCACCGACAGTGCCGCCGGTTCCGGCCGGGCGTGCAAAATAGAAGAATCGGTCATAATCAGTTCGGAAAGAACCGCTCCGCCAACACTCTTTCCCGTCCTTCGTCGGTACGCATCAGCCGAATTTTGCGTTCGTACTTAGCGGCGTTGGCCGGATCCAATTTTTTGGCCACCATATAATTGGCCGTCGCCGCGACGGGATCTTCCACCGCCAGCATATCGCCCATCAAATCGTAAGTCGGCACATACTGGCTGGCGAGCTCTTTGGATTTTACAAGCAGTCCCAGTGCATAATCCGTTTCGCCTTTGCGGTACATCAAATCGCCCATATAATAATAGGCCAGCGCATAGGTAGGTTTAATTGTTACGGCTTCCTCCAAATCGGCGTAAGCATTCGCCGGGTAACCCAATTTAATAAACGCGCGGGCCCGTTCCAGATAGGGGCGGGCATCATCGGGCGTTAAGGAAATTAAGTAGGTATAATCGTCCAGCGCCAGTTCGTATTGACCGGAAGCAAAATAAGCCAGCCCGCGGTTGAGGAACAACAGCGGGTCGTCCTGCCGGAGCTGGAAAGCCGCGTTGAAATCCGCCAATGCTTCGGAAGAACGATTCATTTTGGAATAAGCAATCCCCCGGTTCATAAGGGCCGTAAAATAACGCGGATTTCGCAAAATGGCCTCGGTCAGATAATACACGGCCTGGGAATAGCGCCCCATATCAATATACAGAGCCCCCAAATTGTTGTAAGTTTCGGGAATGTTAGGATTGATTTCAATGGATTTTAAATAATCTTGTTCGGCATAGCCCCGGTTTTTAGCCCGTTCCGTGGCATCTTTATAAGGGAGTTGCTCCCATAAGATTCCGCGGTTTACCAATGCCGATGCGTTTTGAGGGTCTTGCTTAATCAACCGCGAATAAAGCTGCATGGCCTGGGTATATTTCCCCTTAGACGCCGCCACCTGGGCCTGGTTAAAAAGGCGTTTATCTTCATTTCCGCAGCCGGCCAACAAAAAAACAGCTGCCGCAACCCCTAACAATTTTTTCATTTTCCCTCCCGTTTATTACTGCGTTGGGTTAGTAAAGACAACACAAACATACAACCGCCTACTGTAATAAAAGAATCGGCCACATTAAACACAGGCCAGACTCGGAAATCCAAAAAATCCACCACAAATCCTAAAGTTATTCTATCATAAAGATTGCCCAATGCACCCGCCAAAATAAAAACAGCACCCCATTTGACCAATCTGCCGTACGAACAAAATTCCCGCCAGCTGATGATAATATACGCAATAATAGCCAGCATCACAAAAATCAGCAGGAAATTGCCATTTTTCATCATACCGAAAGCCGCGCCGGTATTTTCCACATAAGTCAAATAGAAAAACGGAAGCACTTTTACCGGCTGGGAAGGCAGCCAAAAAAGTGCAGCGGCTTTCGTAATATGGTCCAACAGAAAGATGGCCGCGGTTATTCCCACTACATCGGAATTTTCCCGAATCCACGCGGCCGCTCTTTCCCCAATTTTACGCACCGACTTTCTCCCCTTCTTCTACGGTAATGCCTTCTCTTTGCAGCACCTCGGCACAGCGGGCGCACAAATCGGCATGGGCGGCATCGCTGCCCACCTCTTTTTTCCACTGCCAGCAGCGGGCGCACTTTTGGCCGGCGGCGTGTTCGGCGGCGACTTCCAATTCTTCTTTTCCGTCCGCAATCTCCACTTCGGACACAATGGCAATTTCCGGCCAGAGCTCTTTGGTGTTTTCCAAAAATGCTTTCATTTCCGGGCTAGCCGTTTTGAAAATGACCTTGGCTTCCAGCGAAGAACCAATCACCCCTTTTTGGCGTGTTTCTTCCAATACTTTTTGCACGGTTTCGCGCACGCGGCGGATTTTATTCCATTTTTCTTCCAATTTTACATCGGGGATCAACGAAGCGTTCACCGGCATATTAGACAGGAAAATACTCTGCGGCAAATCGCGCCCCAAAGCGGTTTTGCGCAGTTCCTGCCAGGCCTCCTCGGCGGTGAAAGACAGTACCGGCGCCATCAGCTGCAACAGCGTTACGGCCATTTCCGCCAGCACCGTCTGCGCACTGCGCCGCGCCGGAGAAGAAGCCCCCAGCGTATATAAGCGGTCTTTGGAAGCGTCCAACATAAACGAGGACAAATCCAAAATACAAAAATCCGTAATCGCCCGCATCGCCCGGCGGAAGTTAAATTCTTCATATCCGGCGTGTACTTCTTGAATCAGTTCGTTCAAACGGCCCAGCATATACCGGTCCATTTCCGCCAATTCTTTAGCGGGCACTTGATGCAAAGCCGGGTCGTAATCGGACAAATTCCCCAGAACATAGCGCACCGTATTGCGGATTTTGCGGTAAGTATCCACGGGGCCGCCTAAAATTTCGTCCGAAATGCGCACATCGCCCTGATAGTCGGAAAAAGCCACCCACAGCCGCAGAATATCGGCGCCAAATTTATTGATTACATCTTCGGGATCTACACTGTTTCCCAAGGATTTATGCATCGGCCGGCCCTGTTGGTCCAGCACCATACCGTGGGTTAAGATGGTCTTAAACGGTGCGGTTCCTTCCAGCGTAAAGGAAGGAATATACGAACTTTGGAACCAACCGCGGTGCTGGTCGGAACCTTCGGAATAGACATCCGCCGGGAAAGACATACCGCGGTCCTTCACGACGGCCGCCCACGATACGCCGGAATCCAGCCACACATCTAAAATGTCGGTTTCCTTGCGCATTTCCGTTCCGCCGCATTCGCAGTGATATCCTTGCGGCATCAATTTTTCCACCGGGTCAATGAACCAGAAATCCGAACCTTCTTGCATCGCGCGTTCTTTAATGAAGGCAAAAAGCTCGTGGTTTACCTGCGGCTTGCCGCATTTTTTGCAGTACAACACCGTTACCGGCGTGCCCCAGAAGCGCTGGCGGGAAAGACACCAATCCGGGCGCAGCCCAATCATAGAACGCATGCGTTCTTCGCCGCCGGCCGGATAGAATTTAACCTGGGAGAGATTATCCATTAATTTTTGGCGCAGCCCGTCTTTATCAATGTTCATAAACCACTGTTCGGTAGCACGGAAGATAATCGGGTTATGGCAGCGCCAGCAGTGCGGATAGCTGTGGATAATTTCCTGTTCTTTGATAAGGGCGCCCAATTCATCTAATTTTTTAACCATCAGCGGATTGGCGTCAAACACATGCATTCCTTCAAACACGCCGGCGTCCTTGGTATAGCAGCCCTTTTCATCTACGGGGCAGAAGGTTTCCAGTCCCCACTGTTTGCCGGCGCGGAAGTCGTCCTCGCCGTGGCCGGGCGCGATATGCACAATCCCCACCCCGGCGTCCATGGTAACGAAATCCGTCCAGATAACGGGGTTTTCTTTATGCGTCAGCGGGTGATAGTATTTCAGCCCCACCAAATCCGCCCCGGCTACTTTGCCGGCTTGGGAACAATCCAATTCGGTATTCTTCAAAAATTCTTCGGCCAGTTTTTC
Organism: uncultured Elusimicrobiales bacterium; assembly: GCA_944325225.1. Lineage (GTDB taxonomy): Bacteria > Elusimicrobiota > Elusimicrobia > Elusimicrobiales > Elusimicrobiaceae > Avelusimicrobium. The sequence continues at coordinate 10,422 of CALUZQ010000011.1, read as the reverse complement.
GGCTACGATATAGTATTCGCCGGTTTTTTCATCTTTCAGAACGGCGTAATCTTCGGTATTGGAAACGGCAGCCGCCATATTGGAAGGGATCGTCCAGGGGGTGGTGGTCCAGACGGCCAAGCTGACGGGTTTGGAATAGTCCAAATCGCCAAACACTTCTTTTTTCGGATTCACCAATTTAAACCGCAGGTAAATAGAGGAGGATTTTACATCTTTATATTCCGTTTCGGCGTCGGCCAATGCCGTTTCGCAGTGCGAACACCAGGTAATGGTTTTTTGCCCTTTATAGACATATCCTTTTTCAATCAAATCCAAAAATACGCCGATGGTAATGCCTTCGTAACGGGGCGACATCGTAAGATAGGGGTTATCCCAGTCGCCCTGTACGCCCAAGCGTTTAAAACCCTGGCGCTGCAGGTCAATAAATTTAGCGGCAAATTCGCGCGCTTTTTTGCGAAAAGCGGGCACATCGGTAATGTGTTTTTTATCTTGTTTCAGTTCTTTTAAAAGCGCTTGTTCAATCGGCAGGCCATGGCAGTCCCACCCGGGCACATACGGCGTATAATAACCGGTCATCGCGCGGCTTTTAATAATAATATCCTTAATGGTTTTATCCAGGGCGTGCCCAATGTGAATTTTCCCGTTGGCATAAGGCGGGCCGTCGTGCAGCACAAAATGTTTGCCGGCTTCATTTTTCTTCAGCATGGCCTCATAGAGATTAATGGATTTCCAAAATTCCAAAATTTTGGGTTCTTTCTGCGCCAGTCCCGCACGCATGGGGAAATCCGTTTTGGGCAGCAAAACGGTATGGGAATACTTATTTTTAGCCATGATAGTCATTCACTCCGTATATTATTAAGGATATATATTATTATTATAGAAAATTTACGGGCATCGGCGCGCGGTTCTGCCCGCCTGGGAAAAGAAGAAACTCCCCCGTATGCCAGCCGTTTGACAAATCCGGCCCGGCAAACCGGCAAACCACGGTAAGGCGAACCCCAAAAATTTACCCGCCCTGCGCCCCCGTTTTCTCAATGCAACGGCTATTTTTTGGGGGTTTGGTAGCGCCTTATTTATTTTTCGCCGGTTTGTTTATGCAGGTAATCGTGCAGTTTTTCCAAGGTTTCGCGGCTGACGGCGTGTTCCATTTTGCAGGCGTCCATATCGGCAATTTTAGGGCTGACGCCGATTACCTGCGTTAAGAAACGGCTTAAAATGGCGTGTCGTTTTTTTACATCTTCGGCGGCGCGGCGGCCCTTGGCGGTCAGTTCAATGCCGCTGTAGGGCTGATGGCGCACAAATCCCCCCTGTGCCAGCGCTTTAACCGCCCCGGTAACGCTGGGGGTTTTTACGCCCAGCATATCACGGATATCACTCACCCGCGCGATACCTTCGCTGTTAGCGCACAGGGAAACGGCTTCTAAATAGTCTTCCATATTGGGGGATAATTTCATACGATGCTCCACCGCGTTCTAGCCAGATCGTGCGTATATCTTAGCATATTTCACGGCCAAAATTCCCCTTGCGCCGTTCGCGGAGATATGTTTATAATGGGGGTAGCTGCACCCAAAAGGAGACGCTATGGATACCAACACTTATACCGAGCAGTTCCTGGCGGCGCTAACCAAAAGGGACCCCGCCCAAAAAGTTTTCCACCAAGCTGTGTTTGAAGTCGTCAGCACCTTAAAGCCGGTGCTGGACCAAAAGCCCTTGTACATCAAGGAACGCATTTTAGAGCGCATTGTAGAACCGGAACGCACCATTATTTTCCGCGTTCCGTGGCAGGACGATAAGGGCGAAATTCATGTCAACCGCGGTTTCCGCGTACAGTACAACAGCGCGCTGGGACCGTATAAAGGCGGCATGCGGTTTCACGAAACGGTAACGCAGGATGTGCTTAAATTTTTAGGATTTGAACAAGTGTTCAAAAACAGTTTGACCACGCTGCCGCTGGGAGGCGGCAAAGGCGGCAGCGATTTTGACACGCGCGGCAAGTCAGACAGCGAAGTCATGCGCTTCTGCCATTCGTTTATTAACGAACTGTATCATCACATCGGTTATCATACGGATATTCCCGCCGGCGACCTGGGCTGCGGCGCACGCGAAATTGGATATATGTTTGGGCAATATAAAAAACTGACCAACGATTTTACCGGCGCTTTCACGGGCAAACGCCCCAACTGGGGCGGCAGTCTGCTGCGCCCGGAAGCGACGGGATACGGCGTAGCGTATTTTGCGCAGAATATGCTGGCAACCCGGGGCGACAGTTTACGCAAAAAAACCTGCATTATTTCCGGCACGGGAAATGTGGGTATTTACGCGATGGAGAAACTGACGCAGCTGGGCGGCAAAGTCGTCGGGTTTATGGATTACGACGGCAGCATTTACGATGAAAAAGGAGTGGACGAAGAGAAATTGGCTTTCTTAAAAGAGCTGGTTTTTGTACGCCGCGGCAGCTTGAAAGAGTACGACACAAAATTCAAAGGAGCCCACTTCCGGCCCGGCCGAAAAACCTGGGATATCCCCTGCGAGGTGGCCTGCCCTACGGCCTGTGAAAACGAATTGCATACCGCAGACGCTAAACTCCTGTTGGAAAACGGCTGCAAATGCGTGTGCGAGGGGTCCAATATGCCTTGTACGCCGGGTGCGATTGAAGCATTCCAACAGGCGGGAATTTTGTATTCGCCGGGCAAGGCGTCCAACGCGGGCGGCGTGGCGGTATCGGGCTTGGAAATGACGCAAAACAGTATGCGCGTATATTGGACGCGCGAAGAAGTGGACCAATACCTCCAGCGCATCATGAACAACATTCATCAAAGCTGTCTTTCCGCCGCGGAAGAATATGGTATGAAAGGCAACTATATGGCGGGAGCGAATATCGCGGGCTTTAAAAAAGTGGCCGATGCGATGATAGACCAAGGGCTGGTATGACGGATTTGAAAGCCACTGAAAACGGAGAGGATTTTTCCTCTCCGTTTTTTCTTTTCTACGGGGTAAATTTTCCGGTAAACTCATATAGAAATTTACATAAATCTTTGGGATTTCCCCCGCCATTACATACCATCTTTCCAGCATATTCACTATTAGAATGATGAAGATAATAAATGGAATAGTTTAATTTAAAACTATTTTTTCCGTTTGAATCTTTGCATTCATTTTTCCCCAATCCAGGACAAAAAAGGACATTCGCAACCCCGCGCCAGCCATAATTTCCCACCAAAATAAAATCTTTACACAGCCAGGTCCCTCTATGATAGGCAATGTCTTTTAACTCACAGGCCGGGAAATCAAGATCCAACCGTGTTGAATCTGTCGTATAAGACCCATTGGCCAGCCAATACAATTCCTGGGCTTGCTGTACTTTTGTTGCCATTTGCAAGGATTCCGAAAGCTGCGCCCGATAAACCGTTTGCTGATATTTAGGCACAGCTACCACCGCCAAGATACCAATAATTAAAACCACGACTAACAGCTCTATTAGCGTAAATCCGGCGTTTTTAACGCCGGGGAATGTTTTTTGATAAGTTTTGTTCATACGCAAAATTTATCAAAAAAAAAAAACGAGTCAAGCCCAGGGGCTGGGCTCCCCACTCCAGGCCCGTTCATACGACTCGTTTAAGCCACACTATTCCCGCAAAGTCGCGCTCTGTTGCAACGGCCCCGCGCCGCCTCTCCACCTACTATGCCCGTTAACACGACTAGCTTGAGCCACACTGCGAGTGGAATGTTGGACTCTTACAAAATAACCCCAAGCCAGGGCGGCGCGCTTTTTCGCCCTTTTTCTGGCGCCAGAAAAAGGGGATTCCTGCTGCCAGTTAAAGACTCGCCAAAAATAAAACTGGCTCCGGCCTTTGCCGGAGCCAGTTGTTTCCGCCAAAAAAGCGTTATCCAATTCGTATGCCTTGGGGATTTCCCGGCAAATCCGCCGTATGCACCGCGGGCTGCGGCGCACGGCGGGAATAAATCTTATCCACAATCACGCTGATAGCGCCGTCCCCAGTAACATTACACGCCGTACCAAAGGAGTCCATCGCAATATACAGTGCAATCATCAGCCCCAGTTCGGCCTCTCCAAAGCCCAGCATGCTCTGCAAAATACCCAACGCCGCCATAATCGCGCCGCCCGGCACACCCGGGGCCGCTACCATTGTTACCCCCAGCATACAAATAAATCCCGCAAACTGGGCAAACGGCATAGGCGTACCGCTCATAAACAAAATGGCCAACGCACAAGCCACGATTTTCATCGTACTGCCGGAGAGGTGAATCGTGGCACACAAGGGCACCACAAATCCGGCTACTTCTTCCCGCACGCCCAGCTTGACCGTCTGCTTGAGCGTTACCGGAATGGTCGCCGCGGAGGACTGCGTCCCCAACGCGGTCATATACGATACCAACATCGTTTTAAGCATGGGAAACGGATTCCGGCGCGCCACAATACCGGCCGCGGTAAACTGCAAAATCAGCATAACGACCGTAATGACAAAAATCAGCACGATAATCTTGGCAAACACGCCCAACACCGAAACCACCTGCCCCGACACCGTCATATTGAGAAAAATACCAAAAATATAATAAGGAAGCAGCGGAATAATCACCCGTGCAATCACGCGGTCAATAATATCGCGGAAGTCCCACATAATGCCTTTTAAGCGGCTGCCTTGAATGACGGCCATACCCAGCCCCAGCGTAAACGCCAGCACCAACGCGCTCATCACATCCATTACCGGGGGCATGGCTACCGTAAAATACGGTTTTAATTCCGCGGCGGCGGCAAATTCGGCCGTTTTGGAAGAAGCGTCCAACAAATACGGAAAAGTCGCATCAGAAATTAAATAGCTAAAAAACCCGGAAGCCAGCGTAAAGCCATACGCCAGCGCCGCGGTGATAAACAACAATTTCCCCGCGCTGCGCCCCAGCTCCGCAATACCAGGTGCCACCAACCCCACAATTAACAGCGGAATAATAAATCCCAAAAAATTGCCGAACAGGCCGTTAAATGTCAGCGCTACGCGCACCAGCCACTCGGGAAAGAACAGCCCGCACACAATACCCAGCACAATCGCACAGATTACACCGGGCAGCAGGCCCCATTTTAGTTTTAGGCGTAATTTTCTTTTTCTCAGCTTAATCATAACTCTCTCATTCGGGTCAACCTTTTTATTATACGAAAGATTGAAACGATTTGTTATAATAAATGAGATTTTGAGGGGATTTTATGCATAAAATGGTGGGAAGCGTTTTATGTTTACTCTGCGCTACGGGGGTATGGGCTTTGTCGTTTTCTGCCCAAACGGCCCTGGCGGGGAACGCCCCCGTAAAAGGAACTTTCACGCTGCAGCAATACATTGCCCTTTATCTCTCCTCCTCGCCCCAGCTGCAAGCCGACACCAACACCCTGACAATAGCCCGCAACACTTATAAAAATGCGTTTTCTTCGGCATTTTTGCCGTCGTTCTCTTTAAGCGCAAGCGCCTCGGAAAATTACGGGCGTAATTATCATTTTTCTTCCTGGGAAGATTTTGAACATGGCGATTCTTTCGGCCAAGCGCAAGGGTCGTGGAATCTGTTTAACAGCGGCAAAGACATGCTGAACTATAAATCGGCTTCGTTGGAATGGCAAATAGCACAAATCAATTATGATTCCACCGTCCAGCAGTATGTACTGAACGCGGTGCAAACCTATTACGATTTACTGCTGAATCAAAAACTGCTGGAAGTGTATAAGGACGATCTGTCCGTGGCCCAAAAACAGTACGAGCAGGATAAAACCCTCTACGAAAACGGCCTCAAAACCCGCTCGGACCTGCTTTCCAGCGAAACCAACTGGCGCAGCAGCCAACTCTCGCTCTTTTCGGCGCAGAATGATTATGCCAACGCTTTAAAAAATTTTAACATCGCCATTAACCGGCCCGTGGAAGCCCCCGCAGCGTTAGACGGGCACATCTCCCAGGATTTGCCCCAACTGCCGCCCCTGGACCAGGATCTCACTGCCGCCTTGGCCAACCGCTACGATGCCCGCATCCAGCGCCTGCGCCTTAAACAGCAAGATGTTTCCAAAACCCTCGGCTCGCTGGACGCCTTACCCTCCGTATTTGTGGATTTATTTGCCAACACCGGGCGTAGTTTTTCCTCCCACGAACTTTGGGACTATAATTACGGTATTTCCGCGGGAATTTCGTTTGATATCGGCTTCTTATACTTTAACAAATACCGCGAATACCAAAACACCCGGCTGACCAACCAAAACGCTCATTTGAAATACGAACAATTTTTGCGCTCGCTGCGGGATAATGTGGTAGAAACCCGCAACACCCTGCTATTAAAAATGCGTTCGCTGGAAATTTCCCGCCTGCGCCTGCAAACGGCTACCCAAAAGTTTGACGCTACCCAGCTTAAATACAAAAACGGGCTGATGGGCGCCACCGATTTGACCGTAGCCCGCCAGGAACTTATTTCCGCCCAGGTGGATTACGCCACCCTGCTTTCGGAGCTGACCCTTTCCCGCCTGCGCTACCAATACGCATTGGGAGAAACGCTTTATGATTACCAACCGGAGGGTTTATGATTAAAAAATGTTTAACACGCATTTGGAAACCGCTTTTATTTTTGATATTGGCGGCGGCCGCCGCAAGCGCGCTGTGGGTATGGAGCATTAAACCGCTGATTGCCAAACTGAAAGGAGATGTTATCCTGCCGGAAGATATCGTAACCGCGGACAAAGGGACCGTGGTGGTGGAATTTAAAAGCCAGGGAACGGTCATGGCTAAACAGGACATCAAAGTAACTTCCAAACCCAGCGGCATTTTGCAAGCAGTTTATGTAAAAGAAGGGGATTTGGTCAAAAAAGGGCAAAAACTGGCACTTTTAAAACCGGGCCGCAATGAATTTGAAGATTTCAAACCCATTACCATTTACGCCCCTGCGGACGGCACCGTGGTCAAATGCCATGCCGATTCGCGGGAGCTGGACAAAGATTTGTCCGAACGCAATTTATCGCTCCCCCGCCCGGGCACTTTTTTAGAAGGATCCTACGATAATACCGAAAACGCCACCTGCTTTTTGCGTTTAGTCAACACCGACACGCTGGTTATCCCGCTCTATGTAAGCGAAACGCAAGTATTGCAGCTAAAAAAAGGAATGCCGGCCGATGTAGAAGTAATCTCGCTGGGAAGCGACGCCGAACCTTTACCAGCCGCCATTACCTATATTTCCACCCAAATAGAAAAAAGCGGGGACCGCTGGAGCGACAGTAAAGGATTTCTGGTTTTGGTGGAATTGCCCCGCGCAGACCAAAACATTCTGCTGGGTGTGAACACGAATGTTACCATTCCCATCAAACAACGGGACGAAGTGCTGACGATTCCCTCCAACGCGCTGTTTGAAAGGGAAGGGAAAAGCTATGTCTTTAAATACTTGGGCGGCAACAAGGCCAAGCGGACGGAAATTACCACCGGGCTCGCCAGCGACACCACCGTAGAAGTAACCGGCGGCCTGGCGGAAGGCGAACAGGTGCTGACGGCGCTGCCGTACGGAGAATCATGGTAATTCATTGTGAGCGGCTCGTCAAAATTTACCAAACGGCGGAAGCGTTCCGCGCGTTAGACGAAGTATCGCTGGATGTCAAAAAAGGAGATTTCATTTCCGTTATGGGCCCCAGCGGCTGCGGCAAAAGCACCCTGCTCAACATTTTAGGACTGTTGGACGAACCGACTTCGGGCGAATACCTGTTAAACGGTACGCCAACCGCCCGTATGAAAGACCGTACCCGCTCCCACTTGAGAAGAGATTGTATTGGTTTTATTTTTCAGTCGTTTAATTTAATGCCCAAACTCTCCGTTTTGCAAAACATCGCGCTCCCCATGCGCTACGGGAATACGCCCCGCGGGGAAATTCTCCCCCGGGCGCGCGAACTGCTGCAGCGGGTGGGACTGGAAAGCAAAGCGGAAAACACCCCGCAGGAGCTTTCGGGTGGACAATGCCAGCGCGTGGCCTGCGCGCGGGCGCTGGCCAACCGGCCGGAAATTATCCTGGCCGATGAACCCACCGGCAATCTGGATTCCAAATCCGGCGCCGATATTTTGGCCCTGCTGCAGGAACTCAACCAAAGCGGAATGACGATTATTATGGTTACGCACGACGAAAAAATCGCCCAAGGGGCCCGGCGCATTATCCATATGAAGGACGGGAAAATCGTATGAAACTGCCCGATTTAATTTCCACCGGCTGGGCCGAAATCCGCAGCCACAAAATGCGCAGTTTTTTAAGCGTGTTTGCCATCGCTATCGGTATTGCCACCTTTTTTTACACCTTAAGCATGCTCAGCCAACGCTACCGCGATATTGACCGTACGGCCGAAATATCCGGCAAAGGCAGATTGGACTGCCGTATAGAAAAACCCCTTTCTATGGATCAATACCGCCAGCTTCAGCGCACCTTGCCGGAAGGTTCTTCGCTGGCTTTGCGCACCGATAATTATGTCAGCCAAGCGACCTATAAAGATTTGGTTTTAACCGGTTTTATGATTGAAGGAGTTCTCCCTTCGTTTCAAGACAGCGCCTTTGCCTATGAACTGGACGGCCGCTTCTTTAATTGGAAAGACATAGAAAACAAACACCGCGTAGCCGTTATGATCGTCTATCCGCGCGAAAAACAAGAGCGGGAGCTTGTTTCGTTTGTAAACAACGATAACGGCCCCAATTCCGTGGAAATGAAAGAATTGGTCAAACGCGTCAACCTGCTCAACCAACAAATTACCATAGACGGACAAAGCTTTACCGTGGTGGGCATTCTGCGGGCGCCTACCGTGGCCAACGATTTTCGCCTGCCCCAAGATCAGGAAGATATGCAGCTTATTTTTATTCCCTATTCCACCTGGTATGATATCACCGCTCCGTGGAGAAATTATTTTGAAACCCGCATCCGCATTGTTTCCGGCAGTGAGAATAAACTAAACCGGGCGCATTCGGCGCTGTCCAGTTTTCTGCGCTCCCAATTTGGTTCCGATTTCCAGTTTGATATCCGCCCCTTTCACGAACGGCTCCAGCTGGCCCGCCAGCGGGCTTGGCGGGATTTGCGCGCTATGATTTTTATTGGGTTAATCGCTATGATTGCGGGCGGCATCGGCATTATGAATATCACGATGGTGGTTATTTTTTCCCGCACGCGCGAAATCGGCATCCGCCGGGCTTTAGGCGCCACCCGCCTGGATATTTTAGTGCAGTTTTTGGTGGAAGCCCTGCTTTTGGGGCTGTGCGGCGCCCTGGGCGGAATGGTGCTGGGATATCTGGCCATTTTGCATATGGCCGATAACAGCCGCCAGATGACATTCTCCTGGTGGGTGGTGGCGGGCTCTATCGGTATTGCGCTGACTACCAGTTTTGTGTTTGCGCTGTATCCGGCGTATCAAGCGGCCAAGCTCAAACCGGTGGACGCACTGAAATACGAATAACCCCTTATTTTGATACAATACTCCTATGCAAGTAAAAATAAACATTGACGGCGGATCACGCGGCAATCCCGGCCCCGGGGCGGCGGCGTATGTCATTTGCGATTTGAATGGGAAAATTCTGTCCCAGGAAGGGCATTTTATGCCCCACTGCACCAACAACCAAGCGGAATATACCGCGCTAAAGCTGGCGCTGATTAAGTCCGGCGAATTGGGCGCCCGGGAACTTTTTATTCAGTCGGACTCCTTGCTTTTGGTAAAACAGTTTTTGGGTGAATATAAGATCAAACACCCGGATCTGGCGGCCCGTATGGCCGTTATACGCCGGCTGGCAGCTCCGTTTAAGATTCATATAGAGCATGTCCTGCGCCACCTCAACAAAGCGCCGGACGCGCTGGCCAACAAAGCCATGGACGCCAAACAATCGCTGGGCTTCAACCCCATTAAACACTTGCCGCCCGACGATGAACCCGCCCCAGCCGAGCGCCCGGCGGAAAACCGGGTTAACGGCGTGGAAGTAACCCCCGTACAGCGCCCGCAAGCCCCGGCCCCCAACACAGCCCCTAAGAAAAAAGTCCGCACGCCGAAACAGCCGGATTTGTTCGGCGGAATTTAATCTTTTTTGCTAAAATATAGTGGGCAGCCCAGATAACCGCCTCCGGCCAATTCCGGCTTAGGAGGAGGAACTTCCGGACTCCATAGGGCAGTGCGCCGCCCGAAAGGACGGGACGACGGGGCCAGATTACCCCGCCGGACGGAAAGTGCAACAGAAAAAATACCGCCCGCAAGGGTAAGGGTGAAATGGTGCGGTAAAAGCGCACCGCGCGTTTAGCAATAAACGCGGCAAGGCAAACCCCGCACGGAGCAAGGCCAAACCGGTCCACACGCGGCCCGCGTTCGCGACCAAGTAGGCCGCTTAGAGTAATGGTTATCCCGGCCCGCAAGGGCCGACAGAATCCGGGGTATCGGCTGCC
>CALUZQ010000010.1 GCA_944325225.1 uncultured Elusimicrobiales bacterium | reverse complement strand
AGCTGGGAGTGGGAATCGAACCCACGACCTTCTCCTTACCATGGAGATGCTCTACCTACTGAGCTACCCCAGCATTTGTTTTGCCGCCGAAGCGGGAAAATAACCAAGCGGGCGATGGGAATCGAACCCACGTATCAAGCTTGGAAGGCTAGTGTTCTACCATTGAACTACGCCCGCATCAGGCAATATACTTTATTATATCAAAAAACAGCCAAAGACGGAAGCCCCAGGGGCTGGCCCTAGGCAACAACCGGCGTCAAAAACGGCCCCCGTTTGGGGGCCTTTTTTTTATTATACTAAAATTTTTCAAAAAATACAGTAAATGGCTCCTCGGGGAACTGGCTGGGAGAGATTCCCGCCAAACCAGCCAACAAACCGAAACACCTGCCCGGCAGCCAAAAGAATAATGCCTAGGATTTCGGCCACTGCCGGGGCACTCTCCCCGGTGCCGTGCTTCGCTCAAAAGAAGAACCCGCACAAAAGCCGGGCAGCATTTCGCGCGCCCGGCTATACAAAAAAGTTGGGAGGCCGATTCCCCTACAAGAGGCGTACCCTAAAACGGGTGATGGTGGCACTCCCATATTGCTAGTATAACCAGCAAGTACAAAAAATCAAGTCCTAAATTTGTTTCTTTCTAAACCCTTCTTTTTTTGCTATAATAAATGAGCATTCACAATTTGATGATACGGTGCGGTGGCCAAGTGGTAAGGCGTCAGTCTGCAAAACTGATATTCGTGGGTTCGATTCCCGCCCGCACCTTTTTCTTTTGATAACCGCGCCTCCCCGCGCGGTTTTTAATTGCCCTCATTTCTACCGCTCGTTGGAGTGGCGGATCGGGCGGCTTTGCCCAGCGCGGCCGGCAGCCCTTTCATAAGATACCAAAACGCCGGAGCGAATGCTCCGGCGTTTGCTGTTTTCCTGTTTAGACGGATTAATCTTCTTCCGGAACTTCCGGCAAAATAGTGTCTTTGCTTTTATCTTCCGGATAAGGAATCCCTTTAAACTTATAGTTGAACCAATCGCCCAATTCGTCCATCAGAATATAAGTAACGGGCGTCATCAAGAGCGTAACCAGCAGCGACAGCGCCTGCCCGCCCACAATTACAATGGCCAAACTGCGGCGCTGTTCTGCGCCGGCCCCGTTGGAGAAGATCATCGGCGCCACCCCCATAATCAGGGTGAGCGTGGTCATCAAAATCGGGCGCAAGCGCACGCGGTTGGCCTGCAGGATAGCGTCCGTACGGCCGTATCCGCGGGCCCGCAGCTGGTTGGTATAGTCCGTCTGCAAAATAGCGTTCTTACTAACGACCCCAATCAACATGAATATACCCAGCAAGCTGTACAAGTTCAGCGACTGGCCCGTTAAGAACAGCGAAAGCACCGCAAACGGCAGCGTTAACGGCAGGGAAATAATAATGGCTACCGGGTGCGTATAGCTTTCAAACTGGGCGGCCAGAATCATATATTTAAAGAAGAACGCCAAAACGAACGCCACAATAAAGGACATAAACATTTTGTTCATTTCTTCACTCATACCCGTTACCCCGCCCGTATATTCGGCGCCGGCATCCAACTGGTTAAATACCTTGTTCATAATCCCCAGGGCCGAACGCGTGTCAATGCCGTTGAGGTTGGCCTGCACAGTTACCTGGCGCTGGCGGTTATGGCGGTCAATCTGGCTGGGACCGGTGCCTTCTTCAATAGCGGCCACGCTGTCTAAGCGGAGGATTTTATCCTCCCCATTGATCGTGCCAGGCACCATAAGGGCGGAGATAGCTTCTTTGGTATCGCGGTATTCTTCCGCCACGCGCACACGCACATCATACAGTTCGTCGCCTTCTTTGAACTTGGTAATATCGTCCTCGCCGCCTACCATCGTGCGAAGCGCCGAAGCAATAGACGAAATCTTCACGCCCATATTCTGCGCTTTTTCGCGGTTGATGACTACGCGGTATTCCGGTTTGGACAAGTCCAGCGACAAATCCAAATCCGTAAAACGCGGATCTTTGGAAAGTTGTTCAATCATTGCGTTGCCGTATTCGCTGAGTTTGTCAATATCCGGCCCGGAAATAACAAATTCCAAATCATACGACCCGGAAGAAGGAGTATCGCTGACTACATACGAGTTAGTTTTAAGCCCCGTATATTTTTGCATCAGCCCGCGGACGGCTTCCAAATACTGGGAAGTCGTGATTCCTTCGCGTTTTTCGCGGTCCTCAAATTCAATGCGGATATACCCTTTATTGGACGGATTGGAAGTTACAAAACTGCTGGAACCTACCCCCGCGGCAATTAAGGTATCTTTTACATGCGGCAGCCGACGGACATCTTTTTCAATTTGCTGCAAGATATCCAGCGTATCGGTATAACTGGTCCCCACCGGGGCCTCTACCGAGATTTGCACTTTTCCGCTGTCGTCGGTCGGGATAAATTCCCCGCCCACGCGCGCCAACATCGGCACCAACAGCGCCATACACAGAAACGCCAGCCCCACCATCGTTTTGCGGTGATGAATAGCCCAATCCAACAAGGGAATATACCATTCTACCAGCTGTTTGTTGACATTATCCACCGCATGGTCCAGCTTCGTTTTCTGTTCGCCTTGTTTAAGCATTTTGGCGCAGAGCATAGGTGTCAGCGTCAAGGCCACAATACCCGACAGCGCAATAGCAAACACCACCGTCATCCCGTAGCTGTTTACGATGCGGCCCACAATACCGCTCATATACGCCAGCGGCAGGAAGATGACCAAGATGGAAAGCGTCGTTGCGACGACGGTGGAGGTAATTTCGCGCGAACCGTCCACAGCCGCCACTTTGGGGCTTTTGCCGTACTTTTCCATGTGGCGGAAAATGTTTTCCAACATCACGATTGCGTCGTCAATAACGATACCTACGGCCACCGTCAGCCCCAACAGCGTCATCGTATCAATGGTAAATCCGCTCATCTTCATAAAGATAAACGAACCGATAATGGAAATAGGCATCGCGAGGAAAGCAATAAAGGTGGAACGCAAGGAACCCATAAACAAAAGCACCATTACGCCTGCCAAGAAACCGCCCAGCACCAAGTGTTCCAACACGCTGTGTACGGACGCCTTAATGTTGCCGGACTGGTCCATCATCAGCGAAATGGAAATATCCTGCGGCAAGGTGGGTTTGATTCTTTCCAGTTTATCTTTTACGCCCTGTACAACAGCCAGGGTATTGGTACCGGATTGTTTGGTTACTTCCAGCGTAACGGAACGGCGTTTGTTTAAGAAGGTGGATTCGCGTTCGTATTCGCCGGAATCCTCTGCGTAGCCGATATCGGAAATTTTAATGGAAGTGCCGTTGCGGTTGGCAATAAACACATCATTAAACGCCGACACCGTAGGAATACGGCCCAAAATACGCAAGGTATATTCCTGGTGTTGCTGTTCCACGCGCCCGCCGGGGATTTCCACATTCTGATCCGCCAGCGCGCTGGACACATCGCCAATCGGCAAATTTAACGAGAACAGTTTCAGCGGATTGACCGTGATATGAATTTCGCGTTCGCGGCCCCCTACAATGGTTACGGCGCCGACCCCGCGGATATTTTCAATGTTTTCTTTTACTTTCTTTTTGGCGATTTCGGTTAAATCCACGATATCCCGGTCGCCCGATACGATGACATTGAGTACCGCAATAGAATCCATATCCAACTTCTGCACGACCGGGGCTTCCGTCCCATCGGGCAAATCGTTTTTAATGAGTTCCACTTTATCGCGTACTTCCTGCGCGGCCACATCGCCGTCTTTATCCATCATAAACTTAATGCTGACCAAGGAAGCCCCTTCCATACTTTGGGACTTGATTTCGTCAATCCCTTCCACCTGGTTGACGGATTCTTCAATCACCTTGGTAACGGAAGTTTCAATTTCTTCCGGGCTGGCGCCGGCCAATGTAGTCTGCACCAGCACATAGGGAACATCCACATTGGGGAACATGCCTACCCCCATTCCGGAGTAAGACATCAAACCCACCACCACAATCGCTATACACATCATAATCGTAGCGACCGGCCGGCGGATAAACACCGCGGTAAAACCGCCGTGTTTCATCTTCTCCCTTTCCAGTTCACGGGACTGAAATACATTGTTATTGTTTTCTTCCATACTTATTTTTCCAGTGCAATTTTGCTGCCGTCTTTAAGCCCGTACACAAATCCTAAAATCACATCTCCGTTGGAAAGACCTTCGGTAATTTCCAGGAAATTGCTGTTTACAAACCCGGTTTTTACATTTTTCCGAACCGCCGTTTTACCGTCGGTAGAAGGAATAAATACATAATTTTCGCCGGTTGCTTCATCGGTATAAACGCTTTGTTTGGAAACGGAAACCGCATCCTTCTTTTCCGCCAGCGTAATATCCACTTTGGCAAACATGCCCGATTTTAAAAGGGCTTTGGGATTATCGGCATAGAACTCCACCGCCACGGCGCGGCTCATGGAATCTACTACCGGGCTGATGATGCTCAGTTTGGCTTCAAATTCTTTGCCGGGCAGTGCATCTATGCGTAGGGTAGCGGACTGCCCTTTATAAATTTCTCCGATATAGCGCTCCGGGATATCCACGGCGATACGCACTTTTTCCTGGTTGACCACCAACGCCACCGGCGTAGTGCGGGTAACATTGGCTCCCGGATCCAAATAGACCCGTCCAATCACGCCTGTAATGGTAGAAGGAACCACCACCGGTTCATACACCGCGCCGACTTCGTCGCGTTCAATAAGCGAAACGGTTTGATTTTTCTTCACCGGATCGCCTTCCCGCAGCAGGTTTTTCATCAATTTGCCTTCCACCCGCGGGAAAAGCGTCGCTTCTTCCAGCGCTTTGATGCTGCCGGACATCAAGAGTTCGTGCTTTAAATCACGCTTTTGGACGATTTCCTGTTTAACCAAAAATTCGTCGCGCGCCACACCGTCCAACGGACCGGCCGGCTTCGGTTTAAAAATGACTGCCAGCGCAATCACAAAAGCCAGGACAACAACCCCCCAGGCAATTCTTTTCTTAGTTCTTCTTTTCATACAAATCTACCTCCGCCCCCACGGCGAATTTTAAATCAGACAGCGCTATCGCCCCGTCATATACGGCCTGCACAAACTGCAGGTCGGAATCGTTCACATTGGAAATAGCGTCGTTTACTTCCAGCTGGCTGGTAAGCCCCGCGCGGTAACGCTTCATCTGGGCGTTTAAGTTTTCGCGGGCTTGGTCCACCACGCCCTTGGTGGCTTCAATGCGCGAGCGCGCTTCTTCCAAATTCAGCCAGGCCTCTTTTACCTGGATGCGCACATTCTTCATCTTGTTTTGATAGGCAGCTACGGCCTGTTCATAGGCCAGTTCTTTCTGCGCCACCTGAGAGCTTACCTTGCCCCCTTCAAACAGCGGAATGCTCAAGCTGACCCCCGCCGACGAGGACCAATAATAATCCTGTTTATGCTGCGGGAACCCGACATCGGTTACCCCGTTGTAAGTATAGTCCGCATTTAAGGCCAAAATCGGCATATGCCCCGCTTTGGCAATGTTAATGTTGTAATGCGCCGCATCCACCGCCAGTTTAGCCAGCACCAGTTCCGGCCGGCGTTCCATAGCGATTTGATACAATTCGTCCAAAGAAGGGGTCAGCGGCAATTTCAAATCTTTTTCGGACCAGGTCAGATAGATATTGTCTTCCGGGTCGCGGTTTAAGATTTGCCGCAAATACAAGTTGCCCAGTTCAAAATTTTTCTTGGCCTGAAGCACCAGCGGTTCAATATTTTCCACTTTTACTTTTTGGGTTAATACATCTAAGCTGCTGGCCAACCCCTGTTTATATTTGGCTTGGGCTTCGGCCAGGTGCTGTTTGGCGATATCCAAGTATTCTTCCTGCACATGAATCAGCGCGGCGGCGTAGATAATGTCGTAGCAGAACTTTACCACCTGCTGGGTTACTAAATCCTGCACATGGCGCAGGTTATAAAGCCCGGTCTGCGCGCCCACCTTGGCCGCCCGCGCCGTATTGCGGATTTGGCCGCCGGACCATAACACATACGATCCGCTTAACCCTGCCGTATAGGTGTTATTTTGTCCGATTTCAATAATGTTGGAGCCCATAATAATTTTGCCTTTTTTAAGTGCGCGGTTATAAGAACCGTCCAACGACAAAGACGGATAGAAATACGAATTGGCCTCGGCCAACTGTTCTTCATAGATTTCTTTCGTCTTTTGGGCGTCAATGATTTGGTAGCTGTCCGAAAGAGCCATGCGGATAGCGTCCGCGATGGTAATCTTTTCTCCCTCCACCTCTTCACGCTCCGCAAACAGACTGTTTGCGGTTTTATCCGGGGCGGCCCCCAGACATACGGGCGCATATACAGCCATTAGCGCGAGTATTAACCATTTTTTCATATTTATTTTTGTTCCTTGTAGTATTGTTTAATTCCCAGTAAAATGATTTTGACAAGCCGGGCGATCATTTCTTTATTATACAGCACTCCCTTTGCCGTGCCGGGACAGACATGCTGATCCAGATAAGCGCTGAGCATAATCTCGGTGGAAAGCCCCGACACCAACCGGACAACATCTTCCACCGCCCCTTTTGGCAGGGTTCCTCTTTTTTCTTCCCGGTGCAGCACTTCCGCCAGCATACTGTGAATGTGCCTCTTTTCGGAACGGGGCTTGATTTTTTTCGTGTCCATATCCAGTGTATAGGAAATCATTTGAATCACAAACTTGGAATGGATGGGATCTTTCATAAAAAAATCCAAGTGGGATTTAAGCCCCTCGTAAAGAACATCTTCCGGTCCTTGTGCTCGCTGCTGCACTTGGGCAATCAGCAAGCTGAATGCTTTTTCATGATCTTCAATAATACTGTCGCAAAGATCTTCTTTATTTTTAAAATAATAATACAGAACGGGCTTCGTAACATTTACTTTCTCGGCAATTTCGCGCATAGACACTTTGTCCAGCCCTTTTTCGGCCATCAGCAAAAAAGCCGCCTTTTTTATCGCATCACGCATACGGGTTTCCCGTTCGTTTTTATCCAGTTTTTCCATAACAGTTTTTCCAAAAATATTTTACCTACCGGTAGGTATATTTTACCAAAACGGACGCCCTTTGTACACCTCTTTTACAGTTGACACATGGGCAACATCCGCTTCCGGGTAAAAAATTCCCCGCGTTTTAGGCGGGGAAACGAAAAACGCTATTTGCTGTAATGCAAGCAACAGTTGCCCAGCATACAGTTGTTGCAGCTGCAAACGGGCTGTCGCTCTTTTAGTGCCTGCAGCAGTTTGCGGGCGAAGTCTGTCAAAGTAGGGTCTCGGGCGCCCAAAATCAGCAGGATATCTCCCGGTTGGGCGGCGCCGGCCATTTCCGCTAAGATGCGTTCGCGGCAGTCGTCGTAGCTGACGGGCACTCCGCGGGCTTTTAATCCTTCATAAACGGTCCGGCAGGAAACACCCGGGGTAATGGTTCCGCCCGGATAATACACTTCGGTCAGCCACAGGTGGTCCTGCGGGCCGATGTGCTTGGCAAAGCTGTCCACAAATTCCGGCGCCAGCAGTTTAATAGAGGCAAACGCATGGGGCTGATAAAACGCCAGCACGCGTTTTCCCCGCAGATGCGCCGCCGCAATAGTAGCCCCCAGCTTGTGCGGGTTGTGGGCGAAATCGTCAATTACTTCTATTTTATCGTAAATGCCAATGCTGGCAAAACGGCGGGCGATGCCTTGAAATTTATTAAGCGCCTTGGCGCAGGTATCCAAATCTACGCCCATTTGCAAGGCGGCGGCCACGGCGGCTACAGCGTTGCACACATTGTGCAGCCCCGGCACCTGCAAGCGAAAGGGCTGGCCCTGAATGGTAAAGTCGGACCCGAAACCATCTACTTTAATTTCGGTTGGGTGCACATCTCCCAGGGAAAGCCCGAATGTATGGGTATTCATTCCCAGGGCCCGCAAGTTTTCTTCTTCGGCGTTGGTAATGGCCGTTTTACAATGGGAAATAAATTCCTTAAAATACCCTTGCAGTACCGCAATCTCTTTGTGGTCTTTCTGCAAATTGAGGCAAACGCCCAGGTGCGGCCGGTATTTAACGATGGAACCATCGCTTTCATCGGCCTCAATAACTAAAATATCCGAATCCCCTTTATATACATTGCCGAACACGCCCTGTTCTTTCTGCAAAGACAAAATAGCCGCGCCGGTAATAACGGACGGGCTCAGCCCGGCAAAAGCCAAGATATCATAAATCATCGCCGTAGTGGTGCTTTTGCCGCTGGTGCCCGATACCGCCACCGTGCGGTGCGACGCCACATGCTTGGCCAACAATTCCGAACGGTGCATCGTCGGAATGCCCAGCGCTTTGGCTTTGAGCAGTTCGGGATTGTCCTCTTCAATGGCGGAAGACAAAATAACCAATTCGGTGTGTTCATCCAATCCGCTGCCGTCCTGCGGGAACAGTTCCACTCCCAATTTTTTCAGGTACTCCCACAAGGCCATATCGGTATAACCTTTGCTGATTAAACGGTCGGACCCGGTTACCCGGTCGCCGCCCATGGCGTGCAGCTGTGCCAGTGCGCTCATTCCCACTCCGCCAATACCTATAAAATGAATTTTCATTTTTTCAGTTCCTTCAGTTTAAATTTTGCATAGTCCGACATGGTGTAAAAACCGCTCTCGCGTTTCATCAGCCACAAAGCGATATGGATTGCCGAATCCGCAAACAAATCGCGGTTTTTCGCTTCGTGCGTGAGGGTAATTTCATCAAAACCGGAAGCAAAGCACGCCGTATGCGTTCCCACCGTTTCGCCGGTGCGTTCATAGGTTACTTTGTCATAAGCCAAGTCCATCACATCGGCCAGTTTTTTGGCCGTCCCGCTGGGGGCGTCTTTTTTATGGACATGGTGTATTTCGTGCAGTTTAAAATCGTATCCGGCATACATTTGACACGCCTGCCGGACCAGCTCCGTAAAAAAATACACGCTCAAACTGACATTGGGCGCATAAAAAACAGGAATTTTTTCTTCTTCCTGCATCTGAAACAAAAAAGTTTCGGGCAGATTGGTCGTACCGGTTAAAAAAGGACGGCGGTGCTTGCGGGCAATGGAAAAAGCTTCCTGCGCGCCCTGCGGGGACGAAAAATCAATCACCACATCAAAATCGCCCAGTACCGACTGCCCGCTTTCGCGCTTAATAGACACTTCCAGCCCCAGTTCCGGGTGGGTTTGAATCAGGCGGGCGATGGCCTGCCCCATTTTTCCTTCCGCCCCGTTGATGAATACTTTTTTCATACGAACCGCTCCAGCAAGAGTTCCACAATTTGGCGCCCGTTCATGGCGGCCCCTTTGAGCAAATTGTCAAAAGTAACGAAATAGTGGATAATGTTCGGCTCTTCCACATCTCTGCGCAGCCGGCAGATGAAAGTGGTTTCCAGCCCGCTGGCTTCTTTGGGGGTAATTACTTTTTCGCTGTACATCAGATTGGGAAAACTGTTCCAGCGTTTTTTGACTTGTTCCAAATCAAAATTTTCTTTGGCTTTCAGTGTAACTCCCAGCGAATGGGAATTTTCCACCGCCACGCGCACCGTATGGCAATATACTTTAATATCCGGCAGTTCCATAATTTTACGCGTTTCGTACAGCCCTTTTAATTCTTCGCTGGTATGCCCGTTGGGCTGAATGGAACCAATCAGCGGAACGCAGTTATTTTCATAATACGAGCCCGGCGTATGAAAATCGTCCAGCAGTTTTTTGCCGCCGCCGCTGATGGCCTGGTACGAGCAGAAAAACGCTTCGGTAAAATGATAATAAGGCGCCAAAGGGGCCAAACTCATCACAAGCCCGGTAGTAGTGCAGTTGGGGCTGGCGATTAAGCGGGTGTCTTTGGTAATGGCGTGGGGATTAATTTCCGGAATGACAAGCGGCACCCCGGGCGTCATACGAAACTCGGAGGACATATCCACCGTAAACCGGACGCGGTCCTTGATTTTGGGCGCCAGCTCCGCGCTGACGGGATTATCCGTGCACAACACGGCAATATCCAACGGCGTAATTTCATCGTTGCGGCCAAAAGTTTTAATTTCAAACGGCGTATTGATTTTTTTAAGTTCGGCCAGCATATTCTGCCCGACCATACCGTTAATTCCAATAATACCAACAGTTTTCATAGGGCTCCTCAGTGAATTAAAAAGGCGGGATCGACCGATTGAAGAAGCCGGTCAATTTTTTGCTTGTTTTCGGCGGAAATTTCACCCAGCGGCAAACGCACGGTTTGCGTACCGAAACCGATTTTTTCCAACATATATTTCACGCAGGTGGGATTGGTTTCCAAATAGCACGCTTTAATCAACGCATAGAGTTTGGCAAACAGCGCAAACGATTGCTTGGTCTGCCCCTGCATAAAAAGTTTATACATTTGTACAAATGCCGGCGCAAACACATTGGCGGCTGCGCTGATAATCCCGGAAGCGTTAATCGCCAGATATTGCGGGAACAAATCGTCGTTTCCGCACAAATAGTTTAGCCGGTGGGCGTATTTGACGGCCGTATCGGTTACCTGGGCCATATCATAGTCGGATTCTTTAATCCCGGCGATTTGAGGCACCTGTTCCAACAGCCGGTCCAGTACGGCTCCGGATAATTTCAGCCCGGTGCGGCCCGGAATGTGATACAAAATCACGGGCTTACCCAGGGCGGCCACTTGCTGATAATGGGCAATCAGCCCGTTGGGATTGGGTTTATTGTAATAAGGCGTTACCACAAGTACCCCGTCCGGATTAAAAGCCAGCGCGGCGCGGGTGTTTTCCAGCGTGGACGCGGTGGCGTTGGTGCCCGTGCCAATGATGACTTTTACGCGCCCCTTAATTACAGAAGCGGCAACTTCCAAAATTTTATTTTTTTCATCGGCAGACAAAGTGGCTGCTTCGGCGGTAGTCCCCAGCAAAACCAATCCGTCCACGCCGGCGGCCAGCTGGGCTTGCAGCAAGCGGGCCAATGCGTCGTAATCTACGGCGCCGCCGGCAGTCATCGGTGTAGCCAAAGCGGTATAGACTCCTCTAAACATAATGCTCCCCCTCTAAATTTTTCTGCTGGCGGCGACGGGGCGAGCCGCAACTCGCAGCAGGCAAACCAGCAGCAACAGCTCTTATTTTAGCAATTTAATTGCTATAATTAAGTAACATTTTTGATAGGTAAGGAAAGAACTATGCCAGAAAACGAACAAGAAGAAATCTCGGCCAATACCGATACCAGTCTTCCCAAAGACCAGTGGGAACAAAAACTCTTAGAAAACGAAAAGACAACCTTCCTCTCCGAACCCGACGGCAAAAAGCCGTTTAAACGCCCTTCCGGCAGCCAGATTTGGGCCTTTCTGTTGTTGCTGTCGTTTATCGTTTCGGCCGTGTGCGGGATCTATTTAGCCGTCAAACCCGTGCCGAAAAAACCAGCCGATAAAGAAAAAGACAGCCAAATCGCCCTTACCGCGTTACGCGACGCCGCCGACAAAAAAGGCGACATCGCTTGGATTAAAGTGCGCGGGGTCATCGCGCAAGATAACAGCAACTCGCCGTTTTCCCGTCCGTCCGGCGCGTCGGCTATTGCCAAAAAAATCCGCGAAGCGGGAAAGGACAAACAAGTTAAAGCCATCGTGCTGGATATTAATTCCCCCGGCGGGACTGTGGCTTCGGTGCAAAACATTTACAGCGAAATTCTGCAAGCCAAAAAGAATAAAAAAGTCGTGGCGTTGTTTCGCGATGTAGCGGCCAGCGGTGGCTTTTATATTGCGATGGCGGCCGATAAAATCGTGGCTGAACCGGGCACGATTACCGGTTCGGTGGGTGTTATTATGCAGACGGGAAATGTAGAGGGCTTATTTGAAAAACTGGGCGTAAAAGTAACGCCGATTACTTCGGGCAAATACAAAGATATGGGTTCCGCTTTCCGCCCGATGACCGACGCCGAAAAAGCCATTCTGCAGGATATGGTGGACGATACCTACGGCCAATTTTTAGCCGCTGTAAAAGCCGGCAGACCCCAGGTAAAACCGGAAGATTTAACCGAATATACCGACGGACGCATCTTTACCGGGCAGCGCGCTTTTAATTTGGGATTTATTGATAAGTTGGGAGGCGAACAGGAAGCCCTGCAGTTAGCGGGGGAACTGGCCGGAATCAAAGATCCCAAAATCATCAATCAAACCCCGGGCAGCTTGCGCGAATTGATTTTCTCGTTTGGAACTTCTATGGAAAACCAGTCGCTTACCAAACAGCTTCAATCCATCGCCACTCCGAGCGTATCGTATCTGTGGGTACATTAAGGAACGCGTATGAATTGGCTGAAAACCTATTTTGAGTATATGGAAGATCCGGCCCGTGCGCTGAAAACTTTTTTAAGCGCCCGCTCTTTTTCGCTGGTATGCACCGGTTATTTTACGGCGGCGCTGGGCTGGGTTTTATTCTTTAACATCGGGGACGGGATTTCCGTGGCCTCCCTGCTGGCGAAATTGATGCTCGTTTTTGCGGCCGAAGTTACCGCGGGCTATTTTATGGCTTCGCTGTGCGGGCTGTTTTTGGATTTTTCACGAATCAAAGCTTCGCCGGTGGAATTGTTTTGTCTGCTGGGATCGGCCGGCTTTATCAACGGTCTGCTGGTCGTGTTTGCGCTGTATGCCGCAAGCTGGCCGGCGGCCCATTTAAATTGGCTGGCTCCGGCGGCGGTACTGCTGCTGGCGGGCTTAAAGCTGGGCTATTTAACACGCGCACTGATGCGGGTATATCAAATTCCGGCCGCCAGAGCACTAAGCGGGTGGCTGTTTGGTTTGGTGCCATTAGGTGTAGCCGGGCTGTTGACAGGAATTTTTGCCATTTGGGGGATTTCATTGCTGTTCTAGCCGGCTTTCATTAAAAACCCCGCTTAACAAGCGGGGTTTTTTTAAGGGCCTATTGATTGCCGTCCATACGGTCTTTAAAAATACGCGCGTTAACCAGTTGCTTAAAGATTTTGCCGCGATGTTCAAAATCTTTGAACTGATCAAAACTGGAGCAAGCTGGCGAAAGCAATACAATCTCTCCGCGCACCGCCCGCTGCATCGCGGTTTGGACGGCTTTTTCCAAAGTTTCACAGCGCAGCAAAGGCACCGCTTCGTGCAGTTCCGCTTCAATTTTATCCATCGCTTCGCCGATTGTGAGCACGCATTTGCAATAATCTTTCAGATACGGGATTAACACTTCGTACGAAGCGCCTTTATCGCGGCCGCCCAAAATCAGCCAGATGTTGCGGGTTTTTTCAAAACTTTTTAAAGCGGTAATGGTAGAATCCAAATTGGTTGCCTTGGAATCGTTTACATAAATCACTCCGCGGTGATAAGCAAACTGTTCAATGCGGTGTTCCATGGCTTCAAAGCGGTCAAATACGCGCTGAATGGTGTCGGCCTTTACGCCGGCGGCCAGAGCCATCAAAGCTGCGGCCATGGCGTTCTCCACATTATGGATCCCTTTTAAGTGGGGCGGGCGGATTTGGTGCCCTTCGCTGAAAATCAACTCATCACCGTCAAAGAACACATCGGTCTTTAACAAATGCTTCGGGTGGGTGGAAAAAGCCAACACTTCGCTTTTTGCTTTTTCCACTAATTGGGCGCATACCGTATCGGCTCCGTTGACTACCAAAAAATCGTTTTCGCGCTGATTTTTAAAAACTTTGGCTTTGGCTTTAATATATCCTTTCATACCGCCGTGATGATCCAAATGATCGGGCGTAACATTTAAAATGCACGCATAATGCGGGCGGAAGTAAGTGCTGTCCTCCAGTTGGTAGCTGGAAACTTCAATCACGATATCATCGCCGGATTTAACAGCCGGCGCACACAGCGAAACGGGATTGCCGATGTTGCCGCAGATATGCACCTGCCGCCCTTTGTTTTCCCGCAGGGCATGTTCTTTTAAAATTTCCCCCAACAACGCCGTAGTGGTGGTTTTGCCATTTGTCCCGGTTACGGCAAAAACCCGAATGGATTTGGGCATAAAAGACAAGGCCATTTCCAACTCGCTAAAAACGGGAATGGCTCTTTTTTTGGCTTCTAAAAGAATCGGATGACGGGGAGAAATACCCGGGCTTTTAATCCAAAATCCGCAGTCAAACACCCGGCCCGAATGCCCGCCTGTTTCCACCGTAATTCCCTTCGCAAGAGAGGCAGCAGCGGGCGCGGGAATGGCGGCCTCTTCACTAATCAGCACTTCAAATCCGTTTGCCGCCAGCAGCGCCGCGGCGGCCCGGCCGCTTTTTCCCCACCCTAACACACAGGCCTTGGTAGCGGTAAATTTGTCTTTTTTAAACATATTTCTCCTCATCGCGCAGGAAACGGCGGACGGTTTCCCTATCGGAAAAATGGCGTTTGCCCTGTGCTGTAATCTGCCATTCTTCGTGTCCTTTCCCGGCCACAATTACAATATCGTTCGGCCGGGCCTGTTCAAGGGCGCGGCAAATGGCCTGAGCCCGGTCCGGCACAATTTCATAGTTGGAAAACCCGCCAGTACCTTGCAGAATATCGTTAAAAATTTGCTGGGGATCTTCCCGGCGCGGATTATCGTTGGTTAAAAATACGCGGTCCGCCCGGTAGCAAGCCGTCCGGCCCATCAGCGGCCGTTTGGAACGGTCCCGCTCGCCGCCGCAGCCAAACACCAACAGCACCCGTCCCTTTTTAAACGGCTCTATCGTTTCAAAGGCCCGGCGCAGGGATTCATCGGTATAAGCAAAATCCACAAAAACGGAAAACGGCTGTCCTTCGTCTATTCGTTCCATACGGCCCGGCACGCCGGGCAAAGCCGCCAACCCCCTGGCGATAACGGGCTCCTCTACGCCGTTTACCCGCGCCGCGGCAAAAGCGCCCAACGCATTATAAACATTGTGCAGCCCCAACAGCCGTATATGCACGGGCGTATGATTGACCAGAAACGAAATTCCATCTAACGACTGCCGGATTTCTTCCGCCTTAAAATCCGCCGCTTGTTCTATGCCGAATGTAACGGTTTTAACGCGCCCTTTCAAGCGGGCCAGCAAACGCTGCCCATAGGGATCATCGGCATTGATAATGGCGGTGCGGTTGGGTTTGGGGTTGAGCGGGTCAGTTAAATTTGCAAACAGTTTTTCTTTCGCCCGAAAATAATTTTCAAAGGTGTGATGAAAATCCAAATGATCCCGCTGCAAATTGGTAAATACGGCGGTATCGTACCAGATATGCCGCACGCGCTGCAGTTCCAACGCGTGGGAAGAAACCTCCATCACCACGCTGTCGCAGTGTTGTTTTTTCATTTGCGCGAGCAATTCAAACAAGACCAACGCGGCCGGAGTGGTATTGGGGGCCTGACTGACCACTTGCCCGGCAATACGGTAATTAATCGTTCCCAAGGCCCCTACGCGGCGGCCGGCGGCGGCCAGCACCGATTCCAACAAATACGCGATAGAAGTTTTCCCTTTGGTGCCGGTAATACCGATCATCTGCATAGCGTCTGAAGGACGGCCGTAAAATTCATATGCGGCATCGGCCATATCGCGGTCAATTTGGCTGGACTGATAATACAGTACCGGGCAATTTGCTGGCGCCGGGAAAGCCGACACCACCATCACCGCCCCGCGGGACACGGCCTCTTGTACAAATAAATTCCCGTCCACATTCGCCCCTTTCAAGGCAAAAAAGACAAATCCGGGCTGTACTTCCTGCGAGCGGAAGGTCAATCCGGTAATTTTTAAACCGTTTTGGGAAGCTTTTTCCAACACCATACTGGAGAACATAATCATATGGTATCAAATTGGTAGAATATAAGAAATGGTCCGCCGAAAAATAACTTTCTCTCCTCCTAGCGCACAAACAACGCCGTCCGCTCCGGATTCCGTTCGTTTGTACGGCCGGGCGCCTTTTTCCCTGGCGCTGGTGCACGGCGGCCCCGGAGCCCGGGGTTCCCTGGCCGGCGCCGCGGCGCAAATCGGCCGGACCCGCGGCGTGGTGGAACCGCTGCAAACCCGCGGCGATATTCCCGCTTTGCTAGAAGAACTGGACGCGCAATTATCGCTTTCAACCGACCGGTGGACGCTGGCGGGACATTCGTGGGGAGCGTGGCTCTGCCTGCTGTATGCGGCTTATTTCCCCAAGCGGGTAAAACAGTTGGTTCTGATTGCCTGCCCGCCGTTAAGCGAGTCATTTGTCCCCCAAATTTTACAAAGGCGTTTAGCCGCATTGACTCAGCCGCAAGCCGCCGCTTTTACACGCGCTTTACACGATTTGCAAAGCCCTCCCGAAAACCCGCAAGCCCTGCACACCGTAGAAATTTTTACCCGTCAAACGGATTTTGTGAATCCTTGCCCCTACGACGATCATTTATTGGAAATAGACGCCCGGCAATACCGGCAGATTTGGCCCCAGGCGCAGTGGCTTCGCTCCAGCGGCAAATTGCTGCAGGCGGCCCAGGGACTGCGGTGCCCCGTCAGCATCTTGCACGGGAAACAGGATCCGCACCCGGCGGAAGGGGCCATTCTTCCGCTCAAGGCCATCGGTATTCAGCCGGAAGTTGTGTTGTGGGATAGATGCGGGCATTCCCCGTTTGCCGAAACAGATGCCTGCGAAGCGTTTTATCAATTTTTCCGGGATTTGCCCTAACCAGCCCAAAGCTGTTGGTGCTAGCGGGGGCTTTTCCCCGCCAGGAGATTTTCCATATCTTGAGCGATTAAGGCCAGGTGATTTTTAATTTGCGGCTGTTTGGTTTCTAATAACGGAAGCAAGGCGGAACGAATCCAGTTGCGGGTGTATTGATCGTCAAAATTGGTTTGATCGGTAATGTGCCCAAGCCCGTTGTTTTGCAAATATGCTTCCGTTTCGGCGCGGGTAATGCACAAAAGCGGCCGCACAATTTCCAAATCTTTCGCCAGCGGCCGGCGCACGGGAATACCGGCCAACCCTTTGGCTTTCGTACCGCGCAGCAAATTTAATAAAACGGTTTCGGCTTGGTCATCTAACTGATGCCCTAAGGCCAATTTGTTAGCCCCCCACCGGCGGGCCAATTTGACAAAAGCTTCATACCTCGCCTTGCGGGCGCCGTGTTCCGGGCTTAAATGATGTTGCTCGGCTATTTTTTTAGCGTCAGTTTGCAGTGTTAAGAACTCTATGCCCCAACTTTGGCACAGCTGCCGGCAGAAGCGCTGGTCGGCCGTAGCATCTTTGCCGCGCAACCCGTGATGAATATGCGCCGCCGCCAAGCGGAAGTGTTTCTCCAACGATAAATACTGTAAAAAATGCAACAAACAAACCGAATCTGCACCGCCGCTAAGCCCCACCAAAACCGCATCGCCGCGCCCCATTAACCGGGACGCAAATTTCCTCATGCGGGGCAAAACGGACGCATTAAAGCTTTTTTTTGTCATATAAAAAAGTATAATAAATTAAATAAAGAGATTGGGACAAACCTATGAAAAAACGAATTTTAATTGTAGAAGATGAAACCAGCATTATTGATTTGCTGACTTTGATCTTAACCCGCGAAGGGTATGAGGTTTACTCCTGCCAAACCGGGCGCGATGCAATTACAATGATGAAAAAAGTGCATCCCCATTTGGTCATTTTAGATGTTATGCTTCCCGGTCTGGACGGCGCCAGCATCGTAAAGATTATGATGGAAGATGAAACGCTTGCTTCCACGCCGGTTATTGTAACTTCGGCGCTGGTAGAATCGGAGAAGATGTTTTTAACTTATCCGCAAGTAAAAGCGTTTTGCTCCAAACCGTTTGTACTGACGGATTTCCTCGTTAAAGCCAAACAGGCCTTGGGGGATTAAATTTAGCTGAAAACCAAAAAACGCCCGTTGCAAAACGGGCGTTTTTATTGGCTTTTATAATGTTAGCGCACAGCTAAAAAACCGTGGGCGTAATGCGTCCAAAACCGGTCCAGCAAGCCGTCCAAAAACAGTTCTTTGCTGGTTTCCGTTCCGATTATTTGTTTTAAACTGGTGCTTTCTTTTTCGCGGGCCGGCAGGCGATTATTCACATTCACCCCAACCCCCACCAACACAAACGGCTGATTTTCCGCGGCAAAACTTTCAACCAATACGCCGGCGATTTTTTTCCATTGTCGGTTTTTGCCGTCCCACGCTAAAACGGAATGATCCGGTTTTACTTTGGTTCTTACGGCAAACATTTCGCCCAGGGTATCCGCTGCGGCCAGCGCAGCTTGACGCGCCAGCGAAGCAGCCGCCCCTTCGTTTTGCAAAGGGCGCAGAATAAGCGTAAAATACACTCCCCCCTCCGCGGCGGCAAAACGGGTTCCGTCCTGCCGGCGGGCCGCCGTTTGTTCACAGGCCAGCACGAGCGTAGCGGACGGCTCGCCTTTTTGGGCCAACTCCAAAGCCAAATCCTGCGTGCTGGAAATTACTTCCAGCCCGATTACTTTTTTAACGCGTTGCAGCGGAACGATTGTTTCTTTCATATTTTTATTTTACCAATTTCTCGCACCGGCTCCCAACAGCCGCGGGCTATTTCCGCTTGCCGGTTCCTTTCACGCTCATTTGGCGAATTTCAAACAGCCGGTCGCGCAGTTCCGCCGCCAGTTCAAAGTTTAATGCTTCTGCCGCTTGGAGCATTTGTTGCTCCAGGTCCTTTTCTACGGATTTGATATTTTTAAGCGTAGGTTCCGGCAGGGTTTGGCTTAAAATGCCAAACGCACTGGTTTTGGTTTGCTGTTCCAGTTCTTTGAGTTCCACTTCTATTTTTTGAATGGTCTTAGGCGTAATGTGATGGGCTTTATTGTACGCTTCCTGCAGTTGGCGGCGGCGGTTCATTTCGTTTAAGGCATACTGAATGGAATCGGTTTTACGGTCCGCATACAAAATCACTTCGCCGCCGGCGTTGCGTGCGGCGCGGCCGGAAATCTGAATCAGCGTAGTGGTGTTGCGCAGAAACCCTTCGTTATCGGCCCCTAAAATAGCAACCAGCCCCACTTGCGGAATATCAATGCCTTCCCGCAGCAAGTTGATGCCTACCAATACATCAAATTTTCCTTGCCGAAATTCTTTTAAAATTTCCACGCGGTCCAGCGCTTCTATATCGGAATGCAGGTAGCGCGTTTTGATATTTTTTTCCGTAAAAAAGGCGCTTAAATCTTCGGCTGTTTTTTTAGTTAAAGCAAGCACCAGGGTCCGCTCACCGCGATTTTTATGTTCGTTGATTTTCTCTACCAAATGGTCAATTTGTCCGGCGGTGGGGTGAATATACACTTTCGGATCCACCAGCCCTGTGGGACGGATTACCTGTTCCACGATTTGATTCCCGCAAACCGTCAATTCATACGGGCCGGGCGTGGCAGACACAAACACCGTCGCGGGGAGGAGCCGCTCAAATTCATCAAACTTGAGGGGACGATTGTCCAAAGCCGAGGGAAGCCGAAAGCCGAAATCCACCAGCATTTGCTTACGGGCGCGGTCCCCGTTGAACATACCGCGCACTTGCGGCAAGGCCACATGGGATTCATCTACCATCATCAAAAATTGGTCGTAGCGTTTAAAATAATCCAACAGGCACGCCGGCCTCTCCCCGGGCTTCCGGCCGTCCATATAGCGGGAATAATTTTCAATGCCGGGGCAGAAACCGGCCTGTTGGAGCATTTCCAAATCATATTCCGTGCGTTGTTTTAAACGATAGGCCTCTAATTCTTTACCCATGTGTAATAATTCGCGGTGGCGGATTTCCAAATCCCGGCGGATTTGGTCAATAGCGTTTTGAGTATCTTCATCGGTAGCTACGAAATGTTTGGCGGGATAAATCCACGCTTCGTCTAACTCCGCCAATACATTTCCGGTAATGGGGTGAATTTCGTAAATATGCGAAATATTTCGGCCGGTAATCTCCACCCGGATTGCATTTTGGCTGTATGGGGTCATGATATCGGTGTAAGGCCCGCGCATACGAAAATTACCGGAAGCAAATTCCATTTCATCGCGCCGGTATTGGATTTTGATTAAATGCCCGGAAAGCTCACTGCGCGTCATGGGCGCGCCTTTTTTCACATAGATACGCATCTCGCGGAAACTGTCCGGCGAACCAATGTTGTAAATGCAGGAAACCGAAGCCACCACAATCACATCTTTACGGGTAAGCAGCGAGGTAGTCGCTTTCAAACGCAATTTATCAATATGCTCATTGACGGCGGAATCTTTTTCAATATAGGTATCGGTTTGCGGGATATACGCTTCGGGCTGGTAATAATCGTAATAGGAAATAAAGTACTCCACCGCATTTTCCGGGAAGAACTGCTTGAACTCGGCATATAACTGGGCCGCCAGCACTTTATTGGGGGATAAAATTAAAGTAGGCACATTGAGCCGTTCAATCACATTGGCCATGGTAAAGGTTTTGCCGGAACCCGTTACACCAAGCAGCGTCTGGCGCGTCTTGCCGGACAAAACACCTTCCGTCAGTGCGTCAATGGCCTTGGGTTGATCCCCCGCCGGTTTAAAAGGAGAAACAAGTTTAAAGCGGTCCATAATTTTATTCTACTTAATAATGCAGACAAAAAAGGGCGGCTTTTGCGCCGCCCCGTTCTTGGGATAACTCTTATTTAACACTTCCTCCCGCGTGGGTAAAGGTGGAATCCAATACGCCTGGCAGCAACTGCGCCACGCCGTCAATCATAAACTGCATGGCGATTGCACACAAAATCATACCCATAAACCGAATGACAATTTGCGTGCCGTTCGGGCCGATTTTGTTGAAAATATAACGAGAGCCCACCAAACATACCCCCACAATGGCGGAACTTAAAAACAATACGCCAATCATCATCATCGCCATAGAGAAGGTGGTGGTTTTTTCCGCATACAAAATAGCGGTCGTAATAGAACCCGGGCCGATAAAAAGCGGCATGGCCACCGGCACCAAAATATGGCTTAAGCGATTGCGGGCCTGATCAAAAGTATTGCCTTGCGCGGCGGCGGTTTCAATCCCGTGGCTTTCAAATTTACTTTTACCCTGCAACATGCGCAAACCCACAATCAAAATAATAATGGAACCCGCCAGGCGGAATGCCGGAATGGTAATCCCGAATAAAATCAAAATGCGATTGCCGAAAACGAAAAAAGCCGTGAGCAAAACGAAAATGGCCAAGGCCATCATCATCGCCACAGCCCGCTGTACTTTGGGCGATTCATTTTCCACATGTTCCAAGAATATCGGCACATTGCCGATAGGGTTTAAAATGGACAGCATACCGATAAACGAGTTTACCAACAGCCCCCAATCCATAGTTTCAAAATCTCCTTAAATGAAAATTGCCTGCTTGAAAGCAGACAGTTTAAGTGTATATAGATAGTATATAAAATAACGCACCCACACGCCCATCGGTTTTATGGCGGGGTGCGCTTGCTGCCCATAAAAATACCCCGAACTTATGCCGGGGTTTTAAATGGTGGGCAGTACAGAGTTTGCCTACAAGTCCCCTCGTTGACCCTCGGGGCTCGCAGGCCCGCCTCGCGGTGCTCGCCTTGGCTTTGCCAAACTCGCACATCGCTGCGGCTTTCAAATCCTGCCGCGCACCAAGCAGTTGGTGCGCTTGCTGCCCATAAAAATACCCCGAACTTATGCCGGGGTTTTAAATGGTGGGCAGTACAGGATTTGAACCTGTGACCTTCCGCGTGTGAGGCGGACGCGCTACCGCTGCGCCAACTGCCCTAAAAGGGATATGTTCATTATATCAATTTAACCGCCTTTTTGAAAAGTTTTTATTTTGCATGTCTAAAAAACCGGCCGCACGCTCCGCCCAAACCTATGCTATACTAAATACAAGAGAGGTCTTATGTTTGCAAAAAATTCTTTGGAAAAACTCGCTCCTATCAATACCATCTGTTTAATGATTCTGGCCGCTACCGCGGCCACCTGGGTACTCGTCTATACCAAAACGATGCTCATGCCCTTTGTGATTGCACTCTTTATCTCCATGGTGGCAGGCACCCTGGCCGGCTGGCTGAAGCAAAAATGGAAAGTGCCTTACGGGCTGGGCCTGGTGTTGAGCTTTTTGGCTTTTTTGGCGATTGTCTCTTTATCGGTGCTTTTTATTTCCACTTCCATTGAAAGCTTTGTGGCCGGAGCCGATATTTACAGCGAACGCTTGAACGACACGCTGGATTGGCTGCTGCTGCACTCGCAAAAATACGGGGTGAATATGAACGCCCAGTTCGTAGCGGATACCGTAGCCAAACTGCCGGTGTTTAATATGCTTAAAAGCGTGGGAAGCACCTTGGTTTCTATTCTTACCAACTTAATGCTGATTACGCTGTTTGTAATATTTATCTTTATGGGAAAAGCATCGGCGGATAAACCGTCCTTGGTGGGCAATATCCAAAAGCAAATTTCCTTTTACTTGCTGATTAAAATTTTTGTATCGCTCTTAGCCGCCGGATTTACCTGGATTGTGCTGGCAGCTGTAAAAACGGAATTGGCTTCTATGCTGGCCGTGTTAACTTTTGTGCTCAATTTTATTCCCAACATTGGCCCGTTTATTTCTACCATCTTGCCGATGCCGGTCTTGTTTCTGCAATATGGCTTTGACTGGCATATTCTGCTGGCGCTTATTTTATTGACGACGATTCACTTTATCATCGGCAACATTTTGGAAACGAAATGGCTGGGCAAAGGCATGGACTTGGATCCCATCGTCGTAATTGCCTGTTTAATTTTCTGGGCGCTGGTGTGGGGCGTCATGGGTGCCCTGTTGGCTGTACCTATGACGGCTATCATCAAAATTGTACTGGAACGCAACGAAACAACCAAACCGCTGGCGGATTTATTGGGCGGGAAATACGCGTTTAAATAAATGAAAAAAAATCCCTGGCTTTATATTCCTACGCTGTATCTGGCGGAAGGATTTCCGTATATTATCATCAACACGGTTTCCACCGTGCTGTATGCCGATTTGGGGTTCTCCAACAAACAAATCGCGTTCTGGACGGGGTGGCTGTATCTGCCGTGGGTTTTAAAAATGTTTTGGAGCCCGCTGGTAGATGCCCGCGCTACCAAACGCCGCTGGCTGTTAGGGGCGCAGACGCTGCTGGCCGGGATATTTGTTTTATTGGCGGGCTTAACGGCATGGCAGGCGTTTGAGTTTGCGTCCGCTGGCGGGAAGCTGAGCTTTTTTTCGTTATCTTTATTTGGTTTTCTAGCCGGCGCCTTTGCCTCCGCCACCTTAGACATTGCTACCGACGGATATTACCTGCTGGCATTAAGCCCGGTGGAACAATCTAAATTTGTAGGAATCCGCACGATTTTCTATCGGCTGGCTATGATTTTGGGCAGCGGGGCATTTGTATCGCTGACGGCGATGCTGGCTTCCAAAGAGTCCGCCGGCACGGGACTGATGCCCTGGCCGTATAATTGGGCGGTTTTATTTGCGTTTTTGGCCTGTTTGTTTATGGGGTTTGCCGGATATCACCGCTGGATTTTGCCCAAACCCGCCGCGGACGGCCCCGTCCAGATTGCCCAAGGAACGGCCTGGGGGGAATCTTTCAAAACTTACTTCACGCAAAAAAATCTGTTTTATATTTTAGCGTTTATTTTGCTGTACCGGTTGGGAGACGCTTTTTTAGAAAAAATCGTCCCGCTCTTTTTACTCAAACCGCAAGCCGAAGGCGCCCTGGGAATGAGCGTGCAGAATTACGGGCTTATTAAAGGAACGCTGGGGCTGGGCGCGGTTGTAGTAGGAAATTTGGCCGGCGGCTGGCTGCTCGGCCGATACGGCTTTAAAAAATGTATCTGGCCGTTTGCCGGCATTCTGATTTTGCCCAACTTTTTCTATGCGTATATGGCGTGGGGGCACCCGTCCGCAGCGGTTGTTGCGGTGCTTATTACGCTGGAACATCTGGGGAACGGACTGGCGATGATGGCTTTCTCGGTATTTATTATGTACATTTCGCAAGGCGCGTACAAAACTTCCCACTACGCTATTTCCACCGGTATTATGGCGCTGGGTATGATGGGGCCGTCTATGGCGTCGGGCTGGCTGCAGATGAAATTGGGCTACACGGGTTTTTTTGTAACGGCCAGCTTGATTAGCTTAATTACCTTGGCGGTGGTGCCGCTTTCGTTCCGCATTAAATCCATAGAAGAAACCGAAGCCGCCTTCCGCACGCACCGCCCTTCGCTGGAGGACGCCCAATGAAACCCGTTAATTTACATGCGCTGGCTACCGAAACACGCAACCCCCATACCTTGGATTTGGATAAATCCACCCCGCGGCAAATCGCCCGCAAAATCAACCGGGAAGATGCCCAAGCCGCCCGCGCCGTACAGCGTGCGAATAAAGAAATTGCGTCCGTTATGCTTTTAGCCGCCCGGGCCTATGCGGGGAAACACAAAATTATTTTTATCGGGGCCGGCACCAGCGGCCGGTTAGGCATTTTGGAAGCGGTGGAATGCGTGCCCACTTTTGGCACAAGACCTTCGCAAATCATCGGGCTGATTGCGGGCGGAAAAAAAGCGGTGTTCCGCTCGCAGGAAGGTGCAGAGGACGATTCCTCCCAAGGCGCGCGGGAAATTGCCCGCGCCGCTAAAAAAGACGACTTAGTCATCGGGCTTACTGCCAGCGGCCGCACGCCGTATGTAATGGGCGCGCTGGAACAAGCCCAAAAACTAGGTGCACGCACGGCGCTTATTTCGTGCAATCCGCAGGCCGTCTGCCCGGCGGCGCAAGTGCATATTGCGCTGGCTACCGGGCCGGAAGCCCTGTGCGGATCTACCCGTATGAAAGCCGGCACCGCTACCAAAATGGCTCTAAACGCCATCACCACCGGCGCGATGACGCTGTGCGGCAAAACTTACGGGAACTTGATGATTGATGTGCAGCCCACCAACCAAAAATTGGTAGCGCGGGCCATTCGGTTAATTTGCACCGTGGCCGGAACTGACGAAAAAACAGCCGCCAAATTATTAACCGATTCCGGCAAAAAAGTAAAAACGGCCGTCGTAATGCACCGGAAGAAAGTGTCGCGCGCCGAAGCTGAAAAATTATTAAAACAAAAAGACGGTTTTTTAACGAGGGTCATTGATGAGTAAATTTAGCTTGGGACTTATGAGCGGAACCAGCGCAGACGGCCTAACCGTATGCGCCGTACAGATTCGTCCGTTTAAAGTGCTTCATTTTAAAAATTACGCCTATCCAAAAACCCTTCAACAAAAACTGTTAACTGCATTTGCACTGCGCGCGCCCGAACTTTCGCAGCTTCATTTTGAACTGGGCCGCTTGTATGCCCGCACGGTACTGCGGTTTTTAAAAGAATTTCATCTTTCCGCGCGAGATTTATTGGTTACGGGTTCACACGGGCAAACCATTTATCACGGACCCGGCGACGCCATTCCCAACACCCTGCAAATAGGCGAGCCGGCCTTTTTGGCGGCCGCTACGGGCCGGCCGGTGGTGTCGGATTTTCGGCCCAAGGATATGGCTCTGGGCGGGCAGGGCGCCCCGTTGATTCCGTTTTTTGACGAATATATCTGGGGGCAAAAGTCTCCTAAAATTTTGCTGAATATAGGGGGGATCTCCAACTTTTCGGTGGTAGGAAAAAACATTCCGTCCTTTGGTTTTGACGCCGGCCCCGGCAATACGCTAATAGACCTGGCCTGCCAACAGCAACTGCACCGGCCCTTTGACCAAAATGGCCGAAATGCCGCCAAAGGAACGCCGGATAAAAAGCGGATACAGAAACTGCTCCGCCAAAAATTTTTCTTACAAAAACCGCCTAAAAGTTTAGATAAAAACGATTTTGGCGAAAAGTATTTGAACCGTTACTTTCCGGCTTCGGATTTTAAAACCGCCGCCGATCGGCTGGCTACGCTTACCTGGTTTACAGCGGCGGCCGTTGCCCAGGCCATAAACGATTTTGTACCCTCCCGCTGCCAAAAAGAATTGGTCGTTTCCGGCGGCGGCAGTTACAATCGGACCTTGCTGGCGTATTTAAACGAATTATTGCCGCAGCTCCATATCACAACTACGCTTGCGTACGGCATAGACCCGCAAGCCAAAGAAAGCGCGGCTTTTGCGTTATTGGGCTGGCTGGCCTGGCGGCACAAAATCAATCATTGTGCCCGGGCCACCGGGGCGGCCCGCAACGCCATTTTGGGGAAAATCACATTATGAATGCAAACCGTTTAGTACATCCGGGCTTTTGGTTCGGAAAAACAGACCGCGAGGACGCCTTAAAACTGGCCCGTATGGGCGTAGGCGGCTTTTGCCTTTACGGCGGCACGCGTGCCGAAGTGGCCGACTTAACGCAAGCCCTGCGGGCGGCCTCTCCCCACAAACGAATTTTAATTTCCGCCGATTACGAGGACGGGCTTGGCCGCTGGCTGCCGGACGCGGAACTGCTGCCTTCCAATATGGCATTAGGGGCGGCCGGCGATGAAAAATTGGCCTATGAAAAAGGACTCATTACCGCGCGCCAAGCCAAAAGTTTGGGGGTGGATTGGGTGTTTGCCCCGGTGGTGGATTTGGCAGATAATCCGGATAATCCCATTGTAAACACGCGTTCTTTTGGGTCCGACCCGCAATTAGTTACCCGGCTGGCCGGGGCGTTTATGGACGGGCTTTCCAAAGGCGGCGCACTGAACAGTTTAAAACATTTTCCCGGCCACGGAAACACGGCTACGGATTCCCACTTGGAGCTGCCGGTTCTGCTTTCCACCAAACAGCATTTGATGAATCACGAACTGCTGCCCTTCCGACAGCTCACCTGCAAAGCCGACTGCGTGATGATTGGGCACTTATTGGTGCCGGCATTGGACGAACAATATCCGGCCTCCGTTTCCCCGGCCATTATGCGCAATTTGCTGCAGGAAGAAATGGCCTTCCCCGGCTGTATTTGCACGGACGCTTTATGTATGAAAGCCCTGGGCGATGAAAAACAAGCCGCTTTAATGGCTTTTTGGGTAGGGGCGCATATTTTGCTGGTGCCGGAAAAACCGTTTGAATTGTTGGACTTTTTAAACGCCCAGCCCCTGCCGCCTGAGCGGGTAACCCGCGCGGTACAGATGCAAAACCTGCTTTGTGCCCGGGCGGACGAAGTACCTCCGCCCACGCAGGCCGCGGCGTTTGGACCGTCGGATTTTTCCGCCCGCACAGCACGCAAGGCCTTAACGCTGTTTGGGGAAAAACTTGTTTTGCAGCCCGGGGACAGTGTCCATTACCTTTCCGTCGGGAACGACGAGTCCCTCTCGGAACAACCTTTTTTGGAAACTTTAAAATCGCACGGAATCCAAGTGAAAGAATTTCACACCGAAGCGGAAAACCTGGTGGTTTTGTGCTGGCGCCGTTATCAGGCATGTAAAGGGAAAATCGGACTGGACGAACAGGAAACGGCCCGCATCACTGCAGCCCTGCAGCACAGCCGGAAGCATTGTGTCATCAGTTTGGCAAATCCCTGGACCATCAGCCGGCTGCCTGCTAAAACCAAATTATTTACTTACAGTCCTTCTCCGGTTTTTCAGCAAGCGGCCGCCGAGGTGCTGCTGGGGCGGCTCACTCCGCAGGGTTCCTTGCCGGTGTCCCTGTAATCAAGGCAGAATCAGCTGGGCGTCAAACCCGCTCATGCGGGCCCAGGGGGCTTTCTGCCACAGCAACATACCGGGGCGCGCTTCTTGAAACGCGCGCCAGCGGTGGAACAGAAAATCCCGGGTATTTCGCACCGAAGTAATGCTCACGGCAAAAACTTCTTGTTCCGCCAATCCGTTTACCAATGAAAACTTCCAGTCATACGCGGCGGCCAGCGGAGATACATAAACAAAGAAAACGGCCTGCGGATAGGCCTTCTTCCACTCGGCTAGCCGGCGGCGCATATGAAAACTGCGCGCCGCTTCGGACGCCGGCACTTCCGCCGAAGAAATTAATAAATTGGAATTATCCTGCGTTACATATCCCTCGGGTTTGGCCGAAGGATCCCCCAATCCGCCCACTGCAAACCGGTCCTGTATCAACGAACGCACCAATCCTTTCTGTTCTTCGGGTGCGGCGGTTTCCGACATAAAACGCACCCCCCGGTCCGGCAGTGATTGCGCCAGAATAATTACTTTCCGCCCGGGAAATGCCGCCCGGTACTGGGCCGCCATTTTTTTAAAAGCCACCAGGGCCTGCCCTTCCCCTTTCTTAGCGCCCACCACCACAAACCGGACATTTTCCCCCATCCGGGCCGGCAAATCCGCCGGGCGCCCGGCAAAATACGCCAGTGCTCCCGGTTCAATCCCGTGGGAGTGCTGCTGAAAAAATTGGATTTGCTGTTTCCGCAAGTCGTGTTCTTTGAGCATTAACCGGTTGCTCAGCCACGCCCAGGCCTCCAACTGCGAAGCATGCGCCGGCACTACCGGGGAATGGCGCCGATCCAACCACAGGCGGATTCCATCGTCGGACACTTGCAGCTGCTGGCGTGCTTTTTGCAGGGCCTGACGGCTTCGTTCCAACGAAGAACTGCCGGGTTTAAGCAACGCTTTTTGGGCTCCGTCCCACGCTTTTTGCCAGGTCTGTCCCTGGGCGAACGCGGGAAGCAAAAAGAGGAGAAATAGGTATTTTTTCATTTTCAGATCCTTTTTTTTATTGTAAAAGATTGTCCGCACGGCTGCCAGGGCCTTTGGACCTAATTCCCCCTGGGACTAAAAAAAGCCCTGCCGAAGCAGGGTTGGGAGATTAATAGTTAATTTTGTCTGACTTTTCGTTCCACTTTTCAAACGGCTCATTCTTGTTTTTCAGATCAATGCAGCAAGTTTTAAGCGAACGCTTTTCCACCGCCAAGGGTACTTCGCGGTAAATAAATTCATCATCAAACCCATACCGGGCGGCAGTAAACCGATCGGCCGCAAAAAACAGCGCTTTTGGCCGGGCCCAATAAATGGCCCCCAAACACATCGGGCAGGGCTCGCAGGACGAATAAATAATGCAGTCTTTCAATTCAAAGGTGCCCAATTTTTTGCACGCTTTACGAATTGCGTCCACTTCGGCGTGGCGGGTGGGGTCATTGGAAGAAGTAACCTGATTGCAGCCGCGGGCAATAATCTTCCCGTCTTTGACAATCACCGCCCCAAAAGGCCCCCCTTTGCCGGCGGCCATACCTTTTTCCGCCATTTTAATTGCTTGCATTAAAAATTTAGCATGTTGTTTGAGTTCTGCTTGTTCCATAAATCCTCCAAGGTGCCTTTTTATTATAGCTAAATTTTAAGTTTTACGGTCCGGTTTCTTTGGGAGGAAAGTTGTCGCCCTTCCGTTTCGGCAAAACGGGCTCCGGCCCCTATGCAGACTTTCTTTTCTCCTTCTTGCAAACAGTAGGAAACATCGTCCCGCTCCGTGCCGCTGTAGCCGGCATTGATCCAGCGGTTGCCCCGGCGGTTCTGATGAATCCCCCACACAACCTCTACCCGCACTTTGCCTACGCTCCATTCGTCCCCCGGCCATACCCCCGGCTCAAACGGACGAATCACCTGCCCGGTTTTGGATAATTCCGCCAAATCATATTGGGCGGGCTGGGCCGAAAACGCCAGTACGGCATCGGCTTTGCGCACTCCCATCTTATACAAGGCCGCCGCCAGCTGTTCTGCTTTAAAACCTTCTCCTGCGATAAACACCTCGCCGCCCGGCATCTGCACCAGCGCCGCGTTTTTATTCCACTCGTTTAATAAAAACACCTTCCCGGCTGAGGACCCCCACGCCTGCACCGCCAAAGCCAAACCGGCCACCGCCGCACAAACCCAAAAAATGCGGCGGGAAAATTCCCGCCTCGGCCAGTGAAACAGCCAAAACAGCATGGCATAAAAAGCAATGATGCTTCCGGCTCCCCAAGCGGCGGCCGGCACCGCAGATAAGGGAAATGAAGCAAAAAATTCCACCGCGGTCTTAAACCCTTCCAGGCACCATAAGGTTAGGGTGTGCAACAAAAAACCGGCATGCAGCAGGCAAAGCACATAATAACTAAAAGAAAGTCCCATCAGCAGGGACGCCCACGGCACCAAAATCATATTGGCTACTAATCCCGTTACCGACACTTTATAAAACACATTGGTAAAAATGGGAAGCAGGACTAACTGCGTGGCCAAAGTCGCCAAAAAGATTTGTGCAAAAAAGCGCAGCCAGCCGGGCCATTTGCCGGGCAGCTGATAATTGTTCAAACAAATAATAATGGCCAGCGTGGCCAGAAAAGACATCTGGAACCCGGTTTCAAACACCGAGGCCGGCTGAAAACATAAAATCAGCAAGCAGGATACCAACAGCCCCTGCAATACGCCGCTGTTTCGTCCTAAAAAATAACCGATACACGCACACACCGCCATAAAATATGCGCGCACCAGCGGCGCATCCGCCCCGGCGGCTATGGTATAGATACCGGCCACCGCCAAACTGATAAACAGCGCTTTCTTTCGGCCCACACCCAATAACGCACAAGCGCCCAGCGTAAGCAAGGTAACAAACCCCACATTCCCGCCAGAAGCTACCAAAAGATGAATGGCCCCGCTGTCTTGAAACGCGGCATAAAGTTTGGGCGAAATTTCGCCCCGTTCGCCCAACAGCACGCCTCCGGCAATAGACGCCAGCTCCGGTGGGAATGACTGCGCAAACACGCGCAAAATATCAGCACGCAAATTCCGCACCCACCGCAGCGGCCGCGGCGCCGGGCGCAACACCCTGGATTGTGAAACTTTTATTTCTGTAAAAATCTGTTGCTTTGCCAAGTAAGCGCGCCAGTTAAAATTCCCCAGTAAATCAATTCCATAGGGCGGCTGCAACCGGCCTTTTAGTTCCAAGGTATCCTGCCATTGAGGGTCAAAATCGGCAAATCGGGCATACACCTTGCCCGCCGCCGGCTTCCCATTTACCGAATATACACGCACCGCCACATTCTGGGATTTGGGTTTATGCACGGGGAAACCGACTACGCGGCCGGTCAGCGTAACTGTTTGGGAAGTAATGGCATGAAAAATATCCCGCTTTGCAGGAGCGGGACGGTGAAAACAAACCAGCCACAGAATCAGCGCCGCCAAACACCACAAAAGCGGCCTTTTGTAAACATCGGGGTGCATTAGAGTTTGGTGCGTCCCTTCAGAGAATATCCCAGGGTCATTTCGTCTATATAATCAATATCACCGCCCAGCGGCACACCATAGCCGATGCGCGTTACCTGGCCGACCATACCGCGCAGCAAATCGGCCAAATACAAAGCGGTGGTTTCGCCTTCGTTGTCGGGGTCGGTGGCGATAATAATTTCCCGCACGGGCGTTTGGGCGTGCTGAACGCGTTCCAACAGTTCCCGCACTTTTACCTGCTCGGCGCTGCGCCCTTCCAAGGGAGAAATGGCCCCGTGCAGCACATGATACAACCCGTGATAAGCCCCGGTTTTTTCCAGCGATTCAATATCTTGCGGATCCTCTACTACACAAATGAGCCCGCGGTCGCGGTCCGGGTCGCGGCAGATTTCGCACAACCCGTCCTCGCAGTAATTAAAGCAGACCGGGCAAAGCCGGACGGATTGTTTCACCGTCAGAACCGCCTGGATAAATTCTTCCGTTTCCCCCTGCGGGGCCCGTAAAAAATACGCGGCAAACCGCTCCGCCTGCCGCGGCCCTACGCCGGGCAGCCGTCTTAATGCACGGATTAAACGGTCCAAACTTTTCATAAATTACGCCAGTAACTCTCCGGGAATAATCTCCAAAATATCTTTTACTTCTTCCGGCGTTTGATCGGCCGCGGAAGAGGCGGAAGCGTCCGCCTCAAAATTGGCTTTTATAAAGGGTTCTTCCTCGGAAATGGCCTCTTTCTTCGCCGGGGCGGAAGCCGTCTTCCCCGCCGGTACAGCCGCGCGGGACGCCGCGCCCGTCTGTACTGGCTGTGCCTCCGCCGGGGCTTGATAAAAGGTTCTCGTATCCGGTTTAGGAGCGGACGCTTGCGCCGGTGTATCGGCCGGGCGGGGCTTTTCTTCCTCGTTGCCAGCTAGTTTGATTTTAATGGTGCGGCCGCTTATTTTACAAGCCGCCTGTTCCAATTCGGGCAGTTTGTTTTGAGCCGGAATCTGATAAAATTCT
Organism: uncultured Elusimicrobiales bacterium; assembly: GCA_944325225.1. Taxonomy (GTDB): domain Bacteria; phylum Elusimicrobiota; class Elusimicrobia; order Elusimicrobiales; family Elusimicrobiaceae; genus Avelusimicrobium. The sequence goes on along the minus strand of CALUZQ010000010.1, from coordinate 15,114 downwards.
TTCCCGGGTCCAAAACGCAGAATCCATTCGGTAGGGCCGAAAGAAACAGAACAGTTGGTCATCACATCATACACAAAAGGACTTCGCTGAAATTGCTTGAGCATTTTATCCCAAACTTGACGGTCGGTCAACGCCGGTTGGGGAGTGCTAACCGGTAACGAGGATTCTTCTTCCGCTGTTTCTTCTTCGGCTAGGATTTCTTCCGCCGGAGCCGCGCTTTGGGGCGCCGCCGGAACATTCTTTACGACCGCAGGTTTAGGGGTTGATACGGCCGGGCGCGCAGACGGGACAACCGCCGGGCGGGCCGAAACCGGACGCGGGGCCGCAACGGAGGGCGTTTCTCCCCGTTCCAATGCTTCCAGCCGGCGAACAAACGCATCAATATCCAAACAGCTCTCCATGACCGTAAACAAACCGACTTCGGCGCTGACCAAGGCATTGTCCGAAAATTTTACTTCTTCAATAATTTTGTTGATTTTGCGCGACAGCTGCGCTAAAAAGCCGGACGATACCTGCTGCCCGATTTGCGCCGCACCGGCAAAGGGCTCTTCTCCCTGCCCCAACGAAAAATAAAATAGATCGCCCAGCCCGTTTTTTAAATCTTTTAAGAATGCGTTGGCGTCAAAGCCCTCTTCTTTCAAAGTTTCAAAAACGGAATGCAGTTGGGTGCCGTTTTTTGCAACCAGCGCTTCTATCGCCTGCTTGAGCAGATCGTCCGGCGTGAGCCCTAACATTTCGCCCACGGCTTTTTCGTCAATTCGGTCGCCGCAGAAAGCGATGGCGCGGTCCAACAGCGTCAAAGCGTCGCGCATGGCGCCGCCGGCGTTTTTAGCGATAATTTTGGCCGCCGCCGGCGTTAAATCTATATTCTCCGCACCGGCTAAATCCAATAAATGCGTGCTGATTTCTTCCACCGTAATCGGGCGGAAGCGAAAGGTTTGGCAGCGGCTGACAATGGTGGCCGGTACTTTGTGCTTTTCGGTAGTGGCCAAAATAAACACCACATGGGACGGCGGCTCCTCAATCGTTTTTAATAACGCGTTAAACGAGCTGGCCGAAAGCATATGCACTTCGTCCAAAATAAATACTTTAAACCGATCGCGGGAAGCCGCCAGGGCGACGGTGTCAATAATGGCTTCGCGCACTTTTTCCACTTGGGTATTGCTGGCGGCGTCTAATTCCAGCACATCCATATCGGCGCTTTGCGCAATTTCCAAACACTGCGGGCATTGGCCGCACGGCTCAGCGGTGGGTTTGTTTTGTCCGTTCCCCGTGCAGTTAAGGGCCTTGGCCAAAATACGGGCGGTCGTCGTTTTGCCGCAGCCGCGCGGACCGTAAAACAAATAGGCGTGTGCAATACGGCCCAGTTTTAAGGCATTTTGCAAAGTTTTGGAAATGCTTTCCTGGCCCACCATATCTTCAAACTTCTGCGGGCGGTATTTATTGGCTAAACTGATATATTGTTTATTTTCTTCAAACATTTCCATATTATCCTCTGCGCGATCGCTGTGCGCGGCGCACTGCGTGCTTATAATCTAAACTGATTTTGCCCGGCCCCAGCATCGCGGCCGGCAGAAGCGACGCCGCCAACAGTACCAGCAACGCCACATAAATTTTATTCAAATCGGAAGCAAAAAACACAACCCCCATTCCCGCCGTGCACAAAAAAGACAACAGCGCCGCCGGCCGCGTAAACCACCCCAAAATCAATAACAGGGCCAAAAACAGTTCAGCAATCAGCACCGTCAGCCCCGCCGGCACCGGAAGCGGCAATCCGATGGCTGTGGCGTTATATAAAAATTCCCGGTAAAACAGCAAACTGCCAATGGTAACATACAACAGCGCCAACCCCGCCAACAACCGGGTTAAAAAAACCGTTAATGAAAACACATCTTCATCTATATTACAATGCAAATCTAATCTGGCCACAGCTTCCTCCGTTAAAATGCTACTTCGGCAGACATAGAAAAATAAGTTTTTCGGTTATCTTCCCGCCGCGGTTCAAATACTTCCACCCCGCCGGCCAGGGATAATTCCCCCAAATGCAGATGTATCCCCGCACTTACCGCCGCCGCCGTATCGCTTAACTCGTTGTAACGATATCTTGCCAAAGAAGCATACGGCGTAAAAAATTCGGTTCGGTAGCTAACCCGCACAGCTGCCGCTTCTTTCACAAAACCTTGTACCACCGCCGTCATAAAGGGAATATTGGCCCAGCTGAAAGTAAGGTCATGGGGCGGCTTGCTACTATATTCTATCACTTTATGCCAAGCGGCTTTCAAATTCCAGTTTCCCGCGTCGGCCGAAGCTTCCACATGGGCCCCGGTTTCCACCTCTCTAAAAGAACCGCCGGGCAGTTCGTTGCCTTGTTTATCTACATAAGTGCAGTACCGGGTTTGTTCGGCGTATCCCGTCAACAACGGATTTTTTAAAATGCCCCACCGATAAAAGGGCACCCAGCTTACGCCGGCGGCATATCCCACGGCCTGATACCCCACCGCCTGCGGCTGCCACATGCCTTCGGCCAGCACCCGCCAGGAATCGTTTAGTTCATAGGACACTTCCACCCCGTAACGGGAGGTGGAACCGGCTTCGTCAATTTCTTTATCCGACATACGGTAATACCCATACATGGGGGTAATCACAAACCCGTTATCCAAATCCAGCCGGTAATACGCGCGCAGGGCGGCATAGCCGCGTTCGCCGTTGACCCCCGAAAAACTGAGCTGCCCGTAGCATAACGCACACGGGCAGATCAGCAGGATCAAACTGATAAACGCGGTTTTCAGTCGCATCACCATTTATTTTTTGGCTTTTTTCGCTTTCAAAGCCGCCACTTTGGCGTCCTCGTCCTGGAGGAATTTAGCGTAGTTGGCCGCTTTGCGTTTTTTCCACGCGCCTTTATGATAGCCGTAACCGATAATCAGCGGAATCAAGGTCGTGCATTCGCCGTAAACCATCTGTTCCAAGGCGGTGGAAACTTTTCCCCAGGAAGAAGCTTCCTTGAGGGTAGAGCCGGACAACGCCCCGTCGCGCACATCCGCCACGGTAATTTGTACGGCGTATTTGTGCATAGGAGCATCGGCCCCTAAAATTTCAGCGGCCACCACGGTATCCTGGGCAAAGTTTTTCGGCACGCCGCCGGAGAACATCATAAGCCCGGTTTCTTTGGCTTTAATTTTGATTTTGGTCAGTTCCAAAAAATCCTTGGCGCTGTCAATAGAAACATGGGCTTCGGGGTGTTCGGTCTGGTGGGCGACGAAGCCGAAACCGGCCGAGCAGTCCGAAAATGCCGGCACAAACACGGGCACGCCGTATTTATACGCGTTATACACAATAGAATCTTTGCCTTTGCCTTTTTTCTCCAGCCATTTGCCCATTTCCCAGATGAATTCGCGGGAAGAATACGGGCGGGGTTCCAGCGCGTTGCAGATTTTATGGACGGTTTCGTCGCATTCTTTCAGCTGATCTTCGTCAATATAGGTGTCGTAGATACGGTCAATGTGCAAGTCGCGCAGCAAATTATCGTCGGCGTTATAGGGGGTGCCGATATAGTGTTTATAGCCCAGCGCTTCAAAGAAGTCCTGGTCCACAATGTTGGCGCCGTTGGAAACAATCGCGTCCACCATGTTGTTTTGAATCATATCCACTACGACTTTTTTGAGCCCGGCGGATACAAGCGATCCCGCGATGCACAAAATGACAGAGCATTTTTTGTCGGACAGCATCATATTGTAGATTTTGCTCGCTCTGGCCACTTCGCGGGAAGCGTAGGCCATGCTCCCAAAGGCCTCCACCATGGGAACCACATTGTATTTTTTCAAATCAATGTGTTTGATGGTGTCTTTGAGAAAGTCTTTTTTGGTAAGTTTAGCCATTTCTTTTACACCTCTGCTGGATTTATTTACTTCTATTTAGTAAATTATATTAAATAATGCAGTGTTTTCATAGAAAAATATCATAAAATGGCGGCCTCCTAACAGCCCGGGATTTCCCGCTGGTTGGCAGCCGACTAAGGAGCGTTCCCTATGTATCCCGACTTGCAAAAATCTGATCCGGCCGTTTTTTCGGCTGTCGCCAAAGAACTGGCCCGCCAGCGTGAAAAACTGGAATTAATTGCTTCGGAAAATTTCACTTCCCCGGCGGTTATGCAGGCGCAGGGCTCTGTATTAACCAACAAATACGCCGAGGGATATCCCGGTAAACGCTACTATGGCGGCTGTGAATTTGTAGATGAAGTGGAACAACTGGCCATTGACCGCGCCAAACAGCTCTTCCACGCCGAACACGCCAATGTGCAGCCCCACTCGGGCGCCCAGGCCAATATGGCGGTGTATTTTGCTCTCTTGCAGCCCGGCGACACGGTACTGGGATTAAACCTGTCCCACGGGGGACACCTGACCCACGGACACCCGCTGAATTTTTCTGGCAAACTGTATCACATTATCGCGATGAATGTCCGCCCGGATACCGAAGAAATTGATTATGACGAAGCCGCCAAATTAGCCCAGGAACATAAACCGAAATTAATTCTGGCCGGCGCCTCCAACTATTCGCGCGTGTTTGACTGGAAACGGCTGCGCGAAATTGCCGATTCCTGCGGCGCCTATTTGGCGTGCGATGTGGCACACTATGCGGGGCTGATTGCGGCGGGAGAATATCCCAACCCGTTCCCGTATGCCGATGTCGTAACCACCACCACGCACAAAACCCTGCGCGGACCGCGCGGCGGGCTGATTTTGTGCAAAGAATCGCTGGCCAAAGCCATTAACTCGGCCGTTTTCCCCGGCACGCAGGGCGGGCCGCTGATGCATGTCATCGCGGGCAAAGCCGTCTGCTTTGGGGAAGCATTAAAACCGGAATTTAAAGCGTATCAGCATCAAGTGAAACTCAATGCGGCTGAACTGGCCAAACAACTGCTGGCCCGCGGATACCGCTTAGTGGCCGGCGGGACTGACAGCCATGTGATGTGCATTGATTTGCGCTCCAAAGGGCTTACCGGAAAAGCCGCCGAAGCGGCGTTGGATAAAGCCGGTATTACGGCGAATAAAAATACCATTCCGTTTGATCCGGAAAAACCGTTTATAACCAGCGGCCTGCGGCTGGGTACTCCCGCCATTACCACCCGCGGTATGAAAGAAGCGGATATGGCGCAAGTAGCCGCCTTTATTGACGAGGCCATCTCGCACGCACAAGACGACGCATACCTGGCCCAAACCGCCCGGAGAGTAAAAGATTTCTTAGCCGACTTTCCGCTCTACCCCAACTTACAATAGTCCGTTCGGTAATCCCCGGGAACCAGCAAAATTCCCGGGGATTTTTCTTACCGCGGGCCTAAGAGCTAGTGGGCCTTAGCGGCCCCTCTTCCTAGGACTAAAGGCCCTGGTTTTGACAACTAAAAATCAATAGAGTATTTATTATGAAGCGGTTTATTATCTTATCTATTCAACTGAGTGTGTTTACCGCGGTCTGTCTGGCTCCGGCAAACCTTTTTGCGCAAAAGTCAAAAACTTTTCGCCAAGCGGCAAAAGCAGTGCTGGGCAAGCATCCTATCCCGGCGCGCAATTTGCCGGCGGCTCTTCCGAACATAGAAAAAGCCGCCCAACAAGCTGCCTCCGCCCAACCCTTCATCAAAGCTGCAGCGAAAGCCGCCCAACAAGCGGTTGTAAAAGATATTCGTCTTTCCGTTGCCAAACTGCAGTCTGCCGCGTTGGACGGCGTGCCGGAAAAGTATCAACCCACTGCCACTGCTTTTGTATTTAAAACCCGTTATAACGGCAAAGAAGAAGTCTGGGCCGCCACCGCCGGGCATATTGCCAAAGGCATGGGCGAACATTTAAAATTAGTTTTTTACGAGAACAATAGAAAAATCGTACTGCCGGCCCGAGTAGTACAATATGGGCCGAATATGGTGTCGGACATTGCATTGCTGGAACTGCAAGGCCCGCTGCCGCCGGAAATTAACCCGCTCCCGCTGGCGCAAACGGAGTCTGCTCTGGGGGAAGCATTCATTTCAGCCGGTTATTCCGGGCAGGAGTTAGTTTATACCTCCCGTCAATTTTTACAAAAAGACAACCAACGGTTTTTGCGGACGGATTATTCCGTGCCGTTAAATAAACGCGCCGGCCTGTGCGGGGCCCCGTTAATTAATGCACAGGGGGAAACTGTAGGCGTGCACTGCGGCAGCAACTGGGGGCATGAAATCGGTTACGCTTCCAATATCAAATTGCTTTCGTATTTGCTGCGCGCCCAACACGGCGAACCGACCGATATCCCGCTGATAGCCGGGAAATATGTATTGGGAAACATTCTCCCCGGGGAGCATATCCATTCTGTAGAAGCGCTGGACGCTCAAGGCCGTTCTATCGCCCGGTACGATACGGAAAACCGGCTGACCCAGTCCACGATGGTTAATTTATTAAATCTGCCGGAAACCCACTTTTTGCGGCTGATGTTGGAAAACCGGGGGAAAAAGCCCATGGAATTTAATATGAATAATGAATTTCGGTATTTAATTTACGATAAAAAAGCGAATATCTATTCCTATTCTCCCATTCACTGGTAACTTATGAAAAAACAATTGTTACTGGCTGGTCTGCTGTTATCGCTTTTTTTAACTGTGCTTGGTTCCCAAGCTGCAGCGCAGCCGGTGGCGGCCAAAGCCGGGGAAGCTCTTTGGTTGGCCCATCTTAAAAAACAACTGTCTGCCCGGTTTACCAAACAGCCGGCTCCTTTTGTACAAGCAGGAATCTCTGGATCAGCCGCTTTGCAGATTTCCCGCCGAATGACCGCCCAGGTGCAAGTAAAAAAACCGTTCCTGCAACCTCTTGCGCTGATGCCTTTTGAAAAATATGCCAATCATTTCATTTTTACTATTTCTTCCCCCACAGTTAAGAATGGGTTTCAAGCCAGCGGTTTTGTATTTGCCGAAGAGTACAACGGGCAAACCGTTTTATGGGGATTAACGGCCGCCCATGTGGTGCAAAATATGGGCCCCCAGGTAAATGTTACTTTTTATGCGGACGGCCACACTTATACTTACCCAGCGAAAATTGTTTTATCCGGCCGCAAATACGGGTTAAATGCGGCCCTAATCCAGCTGCCGCCGCAAGCCGCGGAAGTCGCCCGCCCCATCCTTCCGGCCGATACAGAAACCAAAACCGGCGCCACCGTGTTTGCTTACGGATTTAACAACGGGTCTTATACCAAAATGTTACGCAAAGTTCTGGCAGTAAACGGAGAACGCATCGTAACCGATTGGACCCCCGCCAACCAAACGCAGCCCGGTTTTGCCGGCAGCTTGGTGTTAAACAATCACGGGCAGGCCATCGGGATTGAAACCGGCGGCTACTCGCCCCGCGATAAACAGCTGCAGTGGTATTTAGCTAAAGAAAACTTCCCTTCCTTGCCGCAAGCCGATTTATCTTACATCAGTGAAGTGGTGCCTTTCTCGCGGGCATATGATTTGCTCCGTCAATACCGCCAACCCGGTTCTGCACGCCGGGTCATGCTGTTTGACGGCGTACGAATCGGTTACTTATCCCCTCATGAATTTGTCGCCGCAATTACGGTTTATTACCAGGACGGTACTGCCAAACAGTTGACGCGCAACCCTTTCTTTGATTTACTGTTTTTAGACAGTTTGTTTGATTTAACCGATGCCACACAAGCAGAAATTATCATCCGCAACAAACACACACAAACATACAGCTACCTGGTGGACTTGAAACAGCATACAGTGGCACCAAAAGGAGTATAGTTATGCGCACCATCACCCGGTTAGCCGTTATAAGTACGGCCCTATTTTTCCTGTGCAGCGGGATTTCCGTTCCTGTTGCTGCACAACCAAATCAGCTGCAACGAATCCTCAAAAAACTATGGATTAAGAAAAAGCATACGCCGCGGCCGACGGTTTCCAAAGGGCTTACCCCCACGGCACGCCATTCTATGGAAGCGATAATCGCATCTCGGATTGCAACCCGCGGGGGCTGGGTCTCCGTTGCGCCTTTGCTGACACCCAGCGTGCCCCGCATCGCCCCGCGCCCGCTTTTACCGCCGCCACCCAACATCAAAAAAGCAGTTTTTACCTTACAGCACAGTCCGCAGTCCCACGGCAAAGGGTCCGCTTTTGCTGTTAATATAGACGGAGAAATCTGGGGGGTTACCGCACGCCATGTATTAGATGATATTGGCCGCTCTCCTTTTATGTCAATCCCCGGCGAAGACGGTACACCGCAATTCTTTCAAGTGTTCTCGGTGCGGGAAGGAAATGTGCACGGGGCTGATATTGCCATTTTCCGCATACCGCCGGACGCACTCGCTCAGCTGGTCCCCTTAGAACCGGATTATGCCCTCCCCGCCGCCCAGTCCCAAGTACAGTCGGCCGGGTTTTCCCACGGCAATTTTGGTTGGTTTGCCCATATTGGCGTATTATTTTCCAGCGAGCACCGTATTTTGGCGCGGTATGAGGACTTTCCAATCCGCAACGGTTATTGCGGTTCCCCCTTGCTTAAAAACGGCAAAGCGGTGGGTGTTTTTGCCGGTATGATTTTACCGGAAACAATCCAAGCGGCGGATTGGTTAAAATGGTTATCTGAAAACAAACGCGTGATCATTAATCCTTTTAACCACATCGTACCGATTGCTTGGGTGCGGCTGCTGGCCAGCCAAGCGAAGGATCCTTCCTTAACCGGCGGAGTACCGCTGAAGCTGCTAGGCAAAACACTGGGCATTTTACACGCCAACGAGAACATTCACTCCATTCAGCAGCTGCGCAACGGCCGGCTGATTAAAACCATTTACAGTTATCCGTTTTTGGACTACGCCCATTTAGAACGATTTTTAAATGTCGGCCCTGATGATACGATTCGCATTGTGGTACAGCAAGGGGACCGTTCCTCCGCTAAACGAAGTATGCGATGGTATGAATGGAATATTTCCTCAGCTACAATAAAAAAGGTAGAAAAATAACAATGAAAAATTATTCTTTTGCATTATTGGCTGTTTTGATATTGTTTGGTTTTTCAAATTCCTACGGGCAGAAAAACTTGTTCAAACAATTTAAACAAATGGGTAAACCCTTACCTACAGTACGCAAAAGTACCGCCGCCGCGGCGGCCAAAATCCAACGCGCCGCCGCAAAAGCGGCAAAAGCAAAGGAACTCTCTCTCAAACAACAGCAAATAGCCGCTTTTGACGCCTCGTTTTTGGAGCGAATGGCCACCTTAAAAAATCCGGAGCTGTATGGATTTGTTCCCTTTACTCCTTCCGTATTTTTTATAGAAGAAATGCGCGAAGGGGAAAAATACCTTTGGGGGGTAACCGCTGCCCATGTATTGGATTTATTGGGAGAGGGGACCTCTCTCCATATAACAACCCAAACGGGAATTCCGTTGGATTTTCCGTTTGAGGTAGCCGCCAAAGGAAATGCCGGCATGGCCGATATTGCCCTGCTGCGCATCAAAGAAGATATTTCCGATTTTGTTCACCCCATACCGCTGGCCGAAGACGCCCCCAAATCCGGAGATATGCTCCGTTCGTATGGGTTTTTTGAAGGAGATTTTCACATTGTTCCCAATCGCCGGGTGTTGTTGTCTTCGCCGGGGAGAATTATTACTTCTTTTGAATTTGGCAATCATGAACGGGCCGGCGCCTGCGGTGGCCCCCTTTTAAACGAAAACAACGAATTAGTGGGCATACACTGCGGCAGTTCCAAGTCCAAAATGGAAAGTTATGCCGTACCGGTTTCGTTTCTGCGGGATTTGATAGAAGCCGCCCATAACAACGGCAGTAAAACCCGCGATCTGGTCCTAAACGGACAGATAATCGGGCAAATTGATATCAACGAATACATTTACTCCGTAATGATTAACCGCCGCGGTCAAAACTTGTTGGCCTTTCAGCTTTGGCACGAAGAATATAAAGTAGATTACGACCACCTGGAAACCTTAGCCCCACTGCATTGGGCAGACGAACTGCAGTTGCTGTTGGTTAAAAACGGAACCATTCGTACGGATAAAGATTTGGCCTTATATCCACATCCGCGGCGTTGGCGGGGAAAAAACGGAACGGCCCAAATAGAGGTTACCCAACAACCGACCAAACGCATGATTACGGTTAATTTAAAAACGAAGGAAGTTTCTTCTTACGATTTGTAAAACGGTTGAAAACAGTGGTTTTGCATAAAGAAAAACCCCGGGTTAAATCCCGGGGTTTTTTGCGGATTCAATCTTATTGGGCAATTTCGCTAAGCAAAGCTTTGGCGGGTTCACTGCCGCCGTCGGCTGCGCGGCGGAGCCATTGTTCCCCCTGCTTTTTATCAACCGCAACGCCCAGCCCTTTCCAGTAAATTTGGCCTAACACATACTGAGCCGCGGTGTGGTTTTGCTCGGCGGCTTTGCGGAAAAAATCAATTGCCAGCGGTACCGATTTCGGAGTGCCCTGGCCTTGCATCAGCAGAAACCCCGTCATATATTGGGCCTGCGGCTGCCCGGCCGCCGCAGCGTTGGAAAACCAGGCGAAAGCGTCCTCGTATTTCGGCGGATTGGCGCCATACGCCAAGGCCCCAAACTGGTATTGCGCATCGGGATTTTTGGCTTGCGCCGCCACGCTGAGCAGTTCCATCGCTTTGGCTTCGTCTTTTTCGGTTCCCTCCCCGTTTTGATACAGCTGGGAAAGCTCGTAAGCGGCCTGCGGCAATTTGTCGCCTTCCTGCCAACAGCGCGTCAGCCATTCAAAGGACTCTTCATCGTTGCGGGCGCGCGGATAACCGCTGTGCAGGGCCTGCCCGGCTTCCAGCTGGGCTTGGGAATTCCCCTGCTCCGCGCGGGTCAGCACGCCGGCAAAACGGCTGACGGCTTCATACAGCTGCGGATCTTCCAGCTGCACATCTTGGGCAGCATTTTGCGCATTTTCCTGCCCCTGAGCCGCCGCTTGCAAATACCAATAAAGCGCCTCCCCAGCGTGGGTAGGCAGGCCGCCTAATCCTTGGGCATAGAAACGGGCTAATTCATTTTGCGCGTCGGCATAGCCGGCGCGGGCCGCTAATTGCAAATAAACAGCGGCTTCTTCTAAATTTTGCGGGAGCACCGTCCCCTGGATATAGAGCCGAGCCAATTCCCACGCGGCTTGTACATTCCCCTCCGCCGCCGCCTTGCGATACCATTCCGCGGCTTGGTTCCCGTTCGGGGCCGCCGTACCGCGTCCGGATGCATACAGCCCGGCTACTTCAAAGGCGGCTTGCGTATCCCCCGCGCGGGCCGCCGAAAGCGTTCGCTCAAACAGCTGTTGCTCCGGCGTTTTATAAAACACAAACCAATAAATCCCGGCCAATACCAATAACAGCAATATCAATTTTAAAACGGTTTTCACAATACCCCCGGCCGACTGAAAAATAAAAGGAAGGAAATCAATCCTTCCTTTTATTATACCTTTCCGAAATTTGTTTTAAAACCTTTTTACTTGGTCATTACAAAAGGCATTTGGTCGCCCGCCATATAAGTAGGCATGCGGCCGTCCCATTTTTCAATGGCTTTTAGCTGCGCTTCCACCTGGCGCAGTTTAATTAAATTGTCGGACACTACTTCCCGCTGCAGCCGCAGGGACTTGGCTTCCGCTTCGGCCTGCAGGATTTTCTGTTCCGCTTCTTTCTTTACTTTTTCCACCAAATTGGTGGCCCGTTTGGCTTCCTGCTCGGCAATTTGCTTTTCTTCCACCGCTTTTAAAAACTGAGGAGAAAATTCAAAATTTGTAATGGCGATATCCGATACAATCACTTCTTTTTCTTTCATCTTTTCTTTGAGAATTTGATCTAATTCCCGCGCCACTTCCACCCGGTTGGAAATTAAACTGTCCGCCGAGTATTTGGCAATGACGGCCTTGGTCCATTCTTCTACCATCGGTTTTAACACCGTGGTCGTATATTCCGGCCCCAGGTTGCGGTAAATGGATTCAATGGTATCGGGCAGAATCCGGTGGTTGATAGCCAGCGTCAAGCCGACGGTTTGCAAATCTTTGGAGAAGGCCTCCGTATCAAAAGAATCTTTTTTAATACGAACAGAAAATTTTTCCACCGTATCTATAAATGGCATTTTTAAGTGCAGCCCTTCGCCATAGGCCCCGATAATTTTGCCAAACCGCAGCTTAACCGCCACATTCCCGGCCGACACCGTAAAAAATGATCCGAAAGCACACACCAACAATACCAGCAATACCGCCGACAATGCGATTTTTTTCCAATCCAATTTCAGGGGGGTTATATTTCTCATACAGACTCCTTATGGGAATTTCGCTTTTGATATTATATGAATTTCTTTCCGTCCTGTTTGAACGGGTACAAACGCGCTTATTTAAAAAGCCCCGCGGCAAGCAGGGCTTTTTAAAGCAACAACAAATTACATATGTCTTTTTTTAACTTTCATACGGGCGATGGCCTGTTTGATTTCAAGCTCAGCCAGCTCAAAATCAATATCGGCATCTTTGCGGGAAAGCGATTCTTTGGCGGCTTTGATTTTTTGTTTTTCCGCTTCCTCGTCAATTTCATCGGCGAGGTCCGCCCCTTCCGCAAAGACATTCACCACATTATTCAGTACTTCGGCAAACCCGCCCAATACGGCGAATTCTTCTTCTTTCCCGTCCTTTTTATAACGCAGGGAACCCATACCCAGCTGGACAATCGTTTTGATATGCCCGGGCAATATGCCCATTTCGCCCAGCAAAGCCGGCAGAACTATCATATCGGCTTCCCGGTTGGCAATGAGCTGTTTTTCCGGCGTAATTAAGTTGAGGGTCAGTTTTTTGGCCATAGCTTACTCTTTATCTTTTACTTTTTCATAGTTCGCCAGCACATCTTCTATGCCGCCGCACATATAGAAACAGGATTCCGGAATATGGTCGTATTCGCCGTCCACAATGCCTTTAAACGCTTTGATGGTATCGGCCAATTTGACATATTTGCCCGGATGCCCGGTAAACTGTTCGGCCACCGAGAACGGCTGCGAGAGGAATTTTTGGATTCTTCGGGCGCGCGCCACGGTTTTCTTATCATCGTCGGACAGTTCGTCCATACCCAAAATGGCGATAATATCCTGCAGATCTTTATATTTCTGCAGTACTTTGCGCACGCTTTGGGCCACATTGTAATGTTCCTCGCCGATAATGCGCGGGTCCAAAATGCGGGAAGTGGAATCCAGCGGATCCACCGCCGGGTAAATCCCCAAGCTGGCAATCTGGCGCGACAGTACGGAAGTGGAATCCAAGTGGGTAAAAGTGGCCGCCACACCGGGGTCGGTCAAATCGTCCGCCGGTACATACACGGCCTGAATGGAGGTAATGGCCCCTTTTTTCGTAGAGGTAATGCGTTCCTGCAAGTTGCCGATTTCGGTGTTGAGCGTGGGCTGGTATCCTACCGCCGAAGGCATACGCCCCAACAGCGCGGACACTTCAGAGTTGGCCAACACAAAGCGAAAAATGTTATCCAGGAACAGCAGTACATCCTGCCCTTTGACATCGCGGAAATACTCCGCTTGGGTCAATGCGGTCAGCGCTACTTTGGCGCGGGCGCCTGGCGGTTCGTTCATCTGCCCGTAAACCAGCACGGTTTTATCCAACACCGAGCTGCCGTCGGACAATTTAGATTCGGTCATTTCCAGCATCAAATCGTTGCCTTCGCGGCTTCTTTCGCCTACCCCGCCAAACACGGAACTGCCGTGGTGCTCGCGCGCCACATTGTTAATCAGCTCCATAATCAGTACGGTTTTGCCAACCCCCGCGCCGCCAAACAGACCGACTTTTCCCCCTTTCATATACGGTGCAATCAAGTCAATGACTTTAATACCGGTTTCAAAAATTTCCGGGGTCGGGTTTTGATCTTCCAAGGAGGGCGGATCGCGGTGAATGGGCATATGCATCGCCCCTTTGATTTCTCCTTTGTGGTCCTGCGGTTTGCCCAGCACATTCATCAAACGGCCCAGGCAGCCCTCGCCTACAGGCACCGCCAGCGGCCCTTCGGTATCCACGGCTTTGGCGCCGCGCTGCAGCCCGTCGGTGCTTTCCAGCGCCACACAGCGGACAATCCCGTCGCCCATTTGCTGGGCCACTTCGGCCACGATTTTTTTGCCGCCTTCCATTTCTATTTCAATGGCGTTTTCAATGGCGGGCAGGTGGTCTTGTTCAAATTGAATATCCACCGCGGCACCAATGATTTGAATTACTTTTCCGGTCTTCATATCGTTTCCTGTATATTAATTAACTGTTAAGAGCTTCCGCTCCGTTGACAATATCCAAAATTTCGTTGGTAATGCCGGCCTGGCGCACTTTGTTGAGTTTTACACCCAGCGCCGTAACCAGTTCCCCGGCGTTTTTGCTGGCGGCGTCCATCGCGTTCATGGTAGCAGCCAGGTTGGCGGCCTGGGACTCTAATAAAATGCGGTACATATTGGCTTTTACCAAGCGGGGTACCAGCAATTTAAAAATTTCCACCATACCCGGTTCAAATAAGAAATCACTTTCTTCCTTTTTATTGGCAATACTCTCAAAATCAAAAGGCAAAAGCTTTTCTTCCACCAGGTTTTGGCTGGCCAGGGATTTAAAATCATTATAAATCAGGGTTACGCCGCCCAAATGCTGCTCAAAATAAGTTTTCAGCACGGCTTCCCCCAGCAGTTCCGCATGGGCATACGAAACTTTGGGAAAAATCCCCACGCTTTCATACACCATGTGCAGGTTGGGCATTTTTAAGCGGGCCAGAAAATCACGCCCTTTTTTACCCACGGCAAACACAAAAATTTCTTTTTCTTTGTGTTCTTTTAAAAACTGCAGCACGCTGCGCAAAATAACTGCGTTAAACGATCCGGCCAATCCTTTATCGCCCGTAATAACCAGCAGCCCGATTTTGTTGGGGTCCCCGGTTTTATTGATAAAGAAGCGGCCCTCCCAGCTTTCCCCCTCTTCGGGCTGGGGCATAGCCAGAATATCCTGTTTTAAATCGTCCACCATCTCCAGCATTTTCTTGGCGAACGGACGGGCGGCTTCCATCGCGTCCTGGGCGCGGCGGATGCGGGCGCTGGAGATCATCTTCATCGTCTGCATAATCTGCTGCGTGGACTTGATGGCTTT